>CATOKN010000372.1 GCA_951800425.1 uncultured Lachnospiraceae bacterium | reverse complement strand
CCGTAGGCGACGCCATGAAGCATCTGAACAAACGGGAAAATTATATCATAAAACTACGTTTTTTTGAAGGCAAAACCCAAATGGAAGTTGCGGAAGAAATTCACATTTCCCAGGCTCAGGTCAGCCGCCTGGAAAAGTCCGCGTTAAAAAGCATGCGAAATTATCTCTCCTGACATTATCGCTCCCATTTATCGCAAAGCGCGTGAATCTGATCTGCAAATTTACCAAGCTCCTTATTCGGCATACCTTCGCAGCGATTGATAACGGCTGCCAGCCGTTGTCCCGCTGCGACAAGCCTTGCGAAAATACTGGAAGCCTTACGTGATTTTGCATTCTTCTTTACGGCATGTTCTCTGCTGCCCCGCGCCACAAGCTCTCCCGTCAAAAGATCATAACAGTCTCCGCTGTAAGGCGCGGCTGCGGAAACCGAAAGTTCCTTTTCCAGATGCGCGGCAAACGCGTCGCAAACCCGATCCTCGCCATGTACGACAAAAATTTTTTTCGGATTCTGAATTTTGGAAGCCCATACCGTCAAATGATCTTTGTCCGCATGGCCGCTGATGCCGGGCAGATTCAGAATTTCCGCCTGGACATGGATTTCTTCTCCAAACAGCTTTACTTCCTTTGCGCCGCCAAGCAAAGCGTTTCCAAGCGTTCCCGGAACCTGAAATCCCACGAACAGCACCGTCGATTCCTTACGCCAGAGATTGTGTTTCAAATGATGCCGGATTCGCCCCGCCTCGCACATGCCGGAAGCAGAAATAATGACGGACGGCTTTTCTATAAAATTAATCGCTTTTGACTCTTCGCTCGTAATGGCCATGCGAAGCCCCGGAAATGAAATCGGATTGACGCCCTGTCTGACCAAATCCAGAGCTTCTTCGTCAAAGCAGTCGGATACGTTTTTATGAAATATCCCGGTAGCGTCGACAGACAGCGGACTGTCTATGTAAACTTCAAAATCCAAAAACCGGTGCAAAAGACGTTCTGTCTTGATTCTTCTCAGAAAATACAGCATCTCCTGCGTCCTGCCTACCGAAAACGCCGGGATGACTACGTTTCCCCCTCTTGCAAACGTACGATCAATGACCGCCGCAAGTTCTTTCGCATAATCCGGCGGCGCCTGATGATTTCTGTCCCCGTAAGTCGACTCCATTACCACGTAATCCGCTTCTGTAATAAACTGCGGATCTTTGATTAACGGCTTTCCGGAATGGCCGATGTCGCCGGAAAATGCAATCTTTATCTCTTTCCCCTCTTCCCGCGCCCACATCTCAATGCTGGAAGAGCCAAGCAGATGCCCGGCGTCTACAAACCGGACGCTTAAATTTTCATCCACAGAAATTTTTTCCGCATAATTACAGGAGATAAAGTGCTTTAACACGCCCTCCGCGTCTTTCATCTCATACAAAGGCTCTACTTTCGGCCCTCCCGCGCGCTTTCCTTTTCTGTTCTTCCACTCTGCCTCAAACATCTGAATGTGCGCGCTGTCCCGCAGCATAATGC
>CATOKN010000371.1 GCA_951800425.1 uncultured Lachnospiraceae bacterium | reverse complement strand
CGCCGACGTATCTGTGCTTGTCTACGATGAAATCCGCGCCGACGTGGCGGAGCTTGCAAAAAAGAATTGTCCGAAGCTGAAAAAAATCATTTCCATGCAGAAAGAAGAGCCGGCAGGAGAAATACTTTCCATGAAGCGTCTGTTGGAAGAGAGCGGCTGCGGTTTTGACGCGTGGGCGAATCCGGAAGACCTTTGCACCATTATGTTTACTTCCGGTACGACGGGAAAAAGCAAGGGCGTTATGCTGACGCAGAGAAATCTTGCGGAGAACGCGACCTGTCTGGATATGAGAATTCCATCGAGAACCGTGATTCTTTCCGTACTTCCCATACATCATGCATATTGTCTGAGTATGGATATTTTAAAAGGAATTTCGCTTGGAAGCATTATCTGCATCAACGATTCCATTATGCGCGTGGCAAAAAATATTAAGCTGTTTGGCCCGGATATGATTTTGATGGTGCCGATGATGATAGAATCTTTTGCGAAGAAATTAGAAGACGCGGCCTCTCTTCCGCCTGAAATTGTAAAAAAGGAAGTGTTCGGAGAACGTCTGCATACGATTTGCAGCGGCGGCGCTTATTTAAATCCCGCCTGGATTACCCTGTTTGAGAAATATGGCATTACGATATTGCAGGGCTACGGCATGACAGAGTGCGCGCCTGTCATTAGCACGAATCTGGACTGGAACCGGAAATTCGGCTCAGTTGGAAAGCTGATGCCAAACTGTGCGGCAAAAGTCGTAGATGAAGAAATCTGGGTAAAAGGCAGCAGCGTTATGCAGGGGTATTACCAGATGGAGCAAGAGACAAAAGAAACGCTGACCGAAGACGGATGGCTTAAAACAGGAGATCTTGGATACGTGGACGAAGACGGTTTTATTTTCCTGACGGGCCGGAAGAAGAATTTGATTATTACAAAGAACGGAGAGAATGTTTCTCCGGAAGAAATAGAAAATAAGCTTTCCGAGCAGAGACTGGTGCAGGAGGTTTTGGCCAGAGAGAGCGAGGGCGTAATCGAAGCAGAGATTTTTCCGGATTTAGAATATGCCGAAAAGCATGAAATCAAAGATTTGCAGACGGCGCTTCAGGAAATTATTGACGCCTATAATCAGGAGGCGCCTCTTTATAAGAAAGTCGCGAAGCTGAAAGTGCGCGACAAAGAGTTTGAGAAGACGGCGGCGCGTAAGATTAAGCGGTGTTAGGGACGCATCATTGTGAATGTTCGAAAGTCTTTGACTGTTTAATCAAAGTGTTTTGAACAGTCATATTGAAAGGCACAAAAGGAAGTTTGAATTTTGTGATAGGGGCAGTATAGATTGGGATGTGGACGAGCTTCTATTATTTGTAAAATATTATATAGTTTCCAGGATAGCTAAGTCTGTTCTGGTACATGTTTAGGACTAAATCTTAAAGCGGCAGCTTGAAAGAATTAGTCCTTTTTATTATGGGTCGGATAGACCCTGTTGAGTATGTTGGAGTTTCTCATTAAGAGAAACGGAAATGTACTCAACGTTAAACCACCCGCTATGCGGGTAA
>CATOKN010000370.1 GCA_951800425.1 uncultured Lachnospiraceae bacterium | reverse complement strand
GGATAAAAGCTGGTCATAACATAATGGCCCGCATCCGAAAGCCAGGTGAAATTACCAGGCGCGGTCGTGGGGAATACCTGCGGCACTGTTTTTTCATACGCTGCGGGAATCGTAAAATCCTGAAAAAAGAAATAGCGGCTCATATATTCTCCGTCGCCCGCCCGCGCTTTTTTGGCCCATTCATGATCTTCCGACGTGTGGTTCATCACAAAATCCATACAGACATGGATTCCTTTCTTGTGACACGCTTGCGTCAGATGCTCCAAATCCTCCATCGACCCAAGCGCCGGCTGTACGCTGCGAAAATCAGATACGGCGTATCCTCCGTCAGAACGTCCTTTAGGGGATTCTAAAAACGGCATCAGATGAACGTAGTTTACATTGCAGCTTTGCAGATAGGAAAGCTTTTGTTCTACGCCTTTCATAGTTCCGGCAAAATTGTCAATATAAAACATCATGCCAAGCAAATCGTTTTGTTTATACCAGTCTGGGCGCGTCTCACGCTCCAAATCCATTTCTTTTAAGCTTTTGGCGCGTTCCAGATAAAACCGGTTAATGTTTTCGCAAAGCTCCGCAAACATGGAATCGTTTCCATACAGCTCCATATAAAGCCAGCGCAGCTCGTCGTGATGTCTGTCCAGTCGTTTTTGAAAAACAGCCTCTGTCTTTTTTTCCTGCTTTGTCATTCTTCTATCCTCCCCGCCCGTCATCCGATGACCGTTTCAATCTCTTGTCTGTCCGGCATAACGCGAAGCGCGCCTTTTCGCGTCGTCACAATCGAAGCCGCGGCATTTGCAAACGAAAGCATTTCCTCAAGGTTTTCTTTCGAAAGCCTGTCTAAGCCGTGTTCCAGAACATAATTCAAAACGCATCCATGAAACGTATCTCCCGCGCCCGTCGTCTCAATCGTGCCCTCCTGCACATACGCCGGCCGCTCTGCGCGGCAGTCTTTCGTATATGCCCGGCTTCCGTCTTTTCCCATAGACAACAGAATCAGCGGAATTTCATAACGGCTTTGCAAAAGCGCAATGCCCTTATCGAAATCTTCCTCACTGGTCAGCCACCGGATTTCGTTGTCGGATATTTTTAAAATATGGCAATGGCTTAAACCAAAGGAAATCCGCTCCTTTGCCTCGTCTAAGCTTTCCCATAACGGCTCTCTTAAATTTGGATCAAACGAAAGAATCGCCCCGCTTTCTTCTGCGACGGCAATCGCTCGCTCCGTCGCTTTTCTGCACGCTTCATGCGTCATGGAAAGCGATCCAAAGTGAAAAATTTTACAGTTTTTTATCAGATCTTCTTCCAAATCCTCTTTTCTTAACATTACGTCCGCGCCCGGATTGCGGCAAAAAGAAAACTCTCTGTCCCCGTCTGCTTTCGTATGGACAAAAGCCAGCGTCGTATGGATTTTTTCATCTCTTTTTAATCCTGCGGCGTCAATTCCGACCTCGCAAATCGCCGCTTTTAACTGCTCTCCAAACATATCCGTTCCGACTTTCCCAAGAAACGCCGTCTGTTTGCCAAGACGGCAGAGCATTGCCAGAACATTGCACGGCGCCCCGCCC
>CATOKN010000369.1 GCA_951800425.1 uncultured Lachnospiraceae bacterium | reverse complement strand
CAGGAAGCCGTATACATAACGCCAAGCGTATGCTGGTAACGTCCTTTATCCAGTTCCTTTTTCAGTTTTTTCTGAATCTGCTTTATTTTTTCCGTCATCATCGTCACAATCCCATCCCATATAAAGAGAATGATTTTTTATATAAGATTCCACTTCTTTTGGAACCATATACTTTATGCTTTTGCCCATCTGAACGCGCGCTCTGATTTCTCTGGAAGATATGGAAAAACCAGGCGCATGCAGCATATGCATCCGCGCTCCGTATGTTTCTTTCGCTTTTTCAATTTTGGCTCCGATTCCGTCCTTTCCACCGCCGCGCACCGCTACCAAAATCGAAGACAGCCGACAGATTTCCTTTGGATTGCGCCAGTTTTGAAAATCATCCAGCGAATCTTCTCCCATAATAAAATAAATCGAAGCATTCGGATACATCTGATGAAGCCTGTGCAGCGTCAGATACGTATAATTGATCGTTTCATTTTGAGCTTCCAGAACAGACATCGCAAACGTCGGATTATCCTGAATTGCAATCTTAACCATTTCACAACGGATTCTGGAATCTGTTACCTGGCTTTCCCGTTTATGGGGCGATTTTCCTGTTGGCAAAAACAATACCTGATCCAGCCTAAATTCTTCTGCGGCGCTTTGGGCTATCAGCAAATGTCCGTCATGTATCGGATCAAACGTACCTCCCATAACGCCCAGCTTTTCCGGCTGCCTTTGTCTCATCACAATTCTGGCTCCTTACAATTTTATAAATTATTCGGGCAATTCAATCACAGGCTTTTTCTTAGACGTACGAAACAGAATGATTTTCTTCCCAATTACCTGTACGACCTGAGATCTGGTGCGCCCGGCAAGCATTTCCGCAATTTCTTTCGGATCGTCCAGACAGTTTTTCAACACGGATATTTTTACCAGTTCGCGCTTCTCCAATGCAGCGTCTATAGCTTCCGCAATTTCCGGCGTCAGACTGGCCTTTCCAATTTGAAAAATAGGCGTGATATGACTTGCCATGCTTGTAAGATAAGCTCTCTGTTTGCTGTTTAACATAAAAATTCCTCTCTACTTATAATAATCAAATTCATGTCCATACATACGGACAGTATCTCCATCGATAATCCCAAGTTCCTCCAGTTCCTTTAAAATGCCCTGCTCCTTTAAAAACTTCTGGAAAAATAAAAATCCCTTTTCCGAATCTATATTGGTATAGCCCAGCATTTTTTCAATTTTGGGGCCTTCTACAACAAACGCCGCATCATCTGCGCGCGTAATGGTATAATCGTCTTCCTGAAAACGGTGCAGAAGCGGATCATATTCCTGCTCGTAGACAATTGGAACATCCTCCATGCGATCCAGCAAATCCCTGACATAATACAAAAGCTCTTTCAAGCCTTTCCCACTTACTGCGGAGATTGGAAAAATTTTCGTATCTTCTGTTTCAAATTCTGCTTTCAGTTTCTCCAGAACATCATTTTCTTCTCCAAAAATAGCGTCTGTTTTATTGGCGGCAATTACCTGGGGCTTTTTTAAAAGCTCCTGATTATAGGCCGCAAGCTCCTGATTGATGGCGTAAATGTCTGCAATCGGATCCCGTCCTTCCGTAGAAGCCGCGTCTACCATAT
>CATOKN010000368.1 GCA_951800425.1 uncultured Lachnospiraceae bacterium | reverse complement strand
ATGCTGGATCAATATGCAAGAGACCTGACAAGGCTTGCCATAGAGCGTCGGCTGGATCCGGTCATTGGCCGTGACGAAGAAATACAAAGGGTGATTCAGGTGCTGAGCAGACGGGGAAAGAACAATCCCTGTCTGATTGGAGAACCGGGCGTAGGGAAAACCGCGATTGTGGAAGGACTGGCTCAGCGCATCGTTGTGGGAATGGTGCCGGATACGGTAGCGGACAAACGGGTGGTTACGCTGGATTTATCCGGTATGGTGGCCGGTTCAAAATACCGCGGAGAATTTGAAGAGCGGATAAAAAAAGTAATTCGGGAAGTGACACAGGCTGGAAACATTCTTTTGTTTATTGATGAAATTCATACGATTATTGGCGCGGGCGGCGCAGAAGGAGCGATTGACGCGTCAAATATTTTAAAGCCCTCGCTGGCTCGGGGAGAAATTCAGTTAATCGGTGCGACGACGATAGCAGAATATCGGAAATATATCGAAAAAGACGCTGCGCTGGAACGACGGTTTCAGCCGGTATCAGTAGAAGAGCCGGAACGGGATCAGGCGATTGAAATTTTAAGGGGTCTGAGGGATCGTTACGAGGATCATCACCGCGTCATTATTACAGACGACGGATTAGAGGCTGCGGTAGATCTTTCCATGCGTTATATCAACGACAGGTTTTTGCCAGATAAGGCGATTGATTTGATGGATGAAGCGGCTTCTAAGGTAAGATTGAATGGAATTGCAGTTCCGGAAAGCGTAACGGAGCTGGAACATAAGATTGCCGCATGCGACGGAGCCATTGAGCGGGCCCTGATGGCAGAAGATTTGAAAGAAGCGGCCAGCATCAGCAGCAAAAAGCAGGAAGCTGAATTGAAGTATGCGAAGCTTCGAAAAAAATATAAAAAAGACACAGATAAAAAAGTTTTGATTGTAGGAGCCGAAGAAATTGCAGACATCGTATCCGGATGGACGAAAATTCCCATTCAGAAACTGGAAGAGGGAGAAGCGGCTAAGCTCAGGCGTCTTGAAAAAACGCTGCACAAGCGCGTAATTGGTCAGGAAGAGGCCATTGGAGCTGTCGCAAAGGCAGTCAGAAGAGGAAGAGTTGGACTAAAAGATCCGTCCCGTCCGATTGGTTCGTTCCTGTTTTTGGGGCCTACAGGCGTCGGAAAGACAGAAATTACAAAAGCGCTGGCAGAGGCTATGTTTGGAAAAGAGCAGGCAATGATTCGCGTTGACATGTCAGAATATATGGAGCGGCACAGCGTATCTAAAATGATAGGCTCTCCTCCAGGGTATGTAGGTTATGACGAGGGCGGGCAGCTTTCAGAGAAAGTCCGCAGAAATCCATATTCCGTCATACTTTTTGATGAAATTGAAAAAGCGCATCCGGATGTATTCAACATTTTGCTTCAGGTTTTGGACGACGGGCATATTACCGACGCTCAGGGAAGAAAAGTAGATTTTAAAAATACAATTATCATTATGACTTCTAACGCCGGAGCAAAGGCGATTATCTCTCCGAAAAAACTGGGATTTGGAGTGACGGAGGATGAAAAGCAAAATTATGAGCGGATGAAAGACGGCGTTATGGAAGAGGTAAAGAGGATATTCAAGCCTGAATTTTTAAAC
>CATOKN010000367.1 GCA_951800425.1 uncultured Lachnospiraceae bacterium | reverse complement strand
ACAGCGTTCCTCCCAGTTTGAACATATCCGCATTGAAGTGGAAGACAACGGGTACGGCATGACGCCGGAATACCTGGAGATTATTTTTGACGCGTTTACCCGTGCGGAAAACAGTACGACGAATAAAGTGCAGGGAACCGGGCTTGGGATGGCGATTACCAAAAATATCGTAGAGCTTATGGGCGGGACGATTGAAGTTTCCAGCGAAGTAGGCAAAGGAACGATTTTTACCGTGGAACTGGAGCTTCGGATTCCGGAAACGCAAATTGACGAGCGGTTCTGGGAGGAAAACGGCATTTCGCATATTTTGGCGGTAGACGACGACGCGGATGTTTGTGAAAACATTCAGACACTGATGGAAGCGGCGGGAATCCGGACGGATGCGGCGTCTGACGGAGAAGAAGCGATTGCGCTTGCCACGCGTGCAAAAGAGTCGGGCGACGGGTATCAGATTATTCTTGTGGACTGGAATATGCCGGGACTAAGCGGTATTGAAACGGCGGAAAAGATGCGCGGGATTGTTCCGAAAGACACGCAGATTTTGCTGCTTACGGCAAGCGACTGGGATATGATTGAAAAAGACGCGCTCTGTCATGGGATTGACGGATTTTTAGCAAAGCCGTTCTTTGTTACGGCGTTAAAGGAAAAGCTTTTTGAAATTTTCAGAGGAGAAAAAGAACCCGATAAAAAAAGCAGGGAAAAAGCGGAATGCGCGGATTTTTCCGGACTGCGTTTTCTGGTGGCGGAGGATAATGACATCAATGCGGAAATTTTAATGGAATTGCTTGGCGCAGAGGGCGTGAACTGCGAGGTTATGGAAAACGGCAAGCTTGCGCTGGAGCGTTTCTGCGAAAGCAAGGAGGGAGAATTTGACGTTATTTTAATGGATGTGCAGATGCCGGTGATGAATGGATACGACGCGACGAGAGCAATTCGCGCCTTGCCGCGAAAAGACGCTTCAAAGATACCGATTATTGCGATGACGGCAAACGCATTTGCGGAAGACGTCAAAGACGCCCTAAACGCTGGCATGAACGCTCATGTGCCAAAGCCAATCGATATGGACGTTGTAAAAGAAACAATTAGTTATTATTTAAATGAAAGGAATAGGAAATGAAAAGGCAGATTCGAATTTATTCTTTGGTTGCAGCGGCTGTTTTTTTTGCAATTGGAATGGCGGCCTGCGGGAAAGCGGAGAATCCGGACGTCAATCTGATTCAGGAAAGCACAGAGAGTAAACGATATGTTAATTTATTTGGACCTACGGAAAAATCAAGTCCGGATGCAAAAAATATTGCAAGGACGGCCCATGAAATGACGGTGCTTATGGCGGAGGAAAAGCTGGGAATCAAGGTTGAATACCGGACGTATACGGCGGAAGATCACCAGGATAAGACGTACGACGATGTGACGTTAGACCGTGCGAATAACTGTATGGATGATTTATATCTGTTAAATCCGGATGTGATTCAAAAGCTTGGCACACAGGGAAAGCTTGCAGATTTATCGGATCTGAAAGCGGCGGAAAATTTGCGGGAAGTCGTAAAGATGGCGAATACGATTGACGGAAAGCTTGTGGCCATACCGCAGGAAGTTGTAGCCTACGGACTGTTTGTCAATCAGGATATGTT
>CATOKN010000366.1 GCA_951800425.1 uncultured Lachnospiraceae bacterium | reverse complement strand
GTATTCAAAATTCCATATATAACAGGAAAAGCATACGACATCCGGATTTCTCTTATAAATCTCCCGCAAGATGTATTCGCTGCGGTGATTGATGGTAAATTCGGCCAGTTCGATACATGCCTTGCATGTTTTGGCATACGCTTTTAAGCTGTATATTGCGGGATTCGAATGAATATATTTGGCATTGACTGCAACCAGTAATATTTTCATCGGATACATTCTCCTTTGCTGTCTTACGTTTATGCTTTTTTATTAAATGTGGAGGATGTTACATGATCCTCAAGCTGAAAATATCTGTGCCTGTCGTTATGTGGAAACAGCATTTCCATATACAAGCTTCCCAGAAGATTTTTCACATGATCCGCATTTAATTCGGAGACGGCAAACGCTTCTTTTTGCATGTTTTTGATCCTGCCAAGCATAGCTTTGATGTCCTGTTTTTGATCTGGCTTCTGCTTTGTCTCTTCTTGCCGCTCTTCTTTTTCCTTTTGGAAAACTGTTTTCTGCTGTTTTGCAATATCTAAATGACGTTTGACGCCGCTTTTTTCTTTTGCGTCGTTCAAATTATAGATCACATTCTGATATGTTTTTTCAAAGCATTCTCTGTCATATTTTGCCAGAAAAATCAAATCCTCAAGAGTAAGAGGCCGCTTATTGTAGATTCTGACGTATATATCTGCAAGACGTACATTTTTTTCCATCCTCCGCACCTCCAAAAAATGCTGCATTGTTTACACCAATTATAACGAAAATTCCCATAAAAAGCTATCAATTTTTCGAAGAATCGTATATAATAGGAATCGCGTAAAATACGTTCGAAAAACAAAGGACAGGTGATCTGCAATGGATACAAATAATAAAAATCCTATCAAAGGAATCAGGCTGCGCACCCTGAACTTAATTATGATTTCCATATCATGCGTTATGTACATACTGCTGATTGGAGCTTCCATCCAGGCTATGCAAAAATACAAGTCTATGGTTCATGCTACGAATGATTATATTTCCTGTGAAGAAGACGCGGCTCTTTTAGCCGACGGATCCAATTATCTTACGGAGCAGGTACGCCTTTTTGCCGTAACAAACGATCTGCAGTATCTGGAAAACTATTTTACAGAGGTTTATGTGACAAAACGCAGAGATAATGTCCTGCAAAGGTTAAAGACTTACGATGTGGATGAAAAGATTTCCGATTATCTGCGAACTGCGCTTTCGCACTCCAATCAGCTTATGGAAGAAGAAATGTATTCCATGAAACTTGTGTCAGAAGCAAAACACTATGACGTTGCACAGTATGAAGACTTAAAAAATATGAACCTGACGGAAGCAGACAAAAGTCTGCCCCCGGAACAGAAAATAGAAAAAGCCCAGGATCTGGTATTTTCCTCTTCCTACCAAATTTCCAAAAACACAATTTCGGAACATATTAATCTGTTTATCAGCGACGTAGTCAAACACACCCGCCAAAAACAGGAAAACAGCACCGTCAACTTGAAACGTATCCTGCGAAGCCAGCAGATTTTAACCAGCGTTTTATTTATTGAAAACATCCTGGTTTTCATATTAATTATCTGGCTGATTATTAAGCCGCTCCAGATTTACGTAAATAATATTAAAAACGAAAAAATGCTGGAAATTACAGGCTCGTATGAATT
>CATOKN010000365.1 GCA_951800425.1 uncultured Lachnospiraceae bacterium | reverse complement strand
GAATGAGACGTTTGCGGAGCGTTTGGCGGAGAATGCAGTCGGCAGCACGGAGCAGAATGAAGAAGTCCGCACCTTGATAAAAGAGCATAATGAAAAGCTGACGGAGACGGTAAGAGGGCTTGACGGACAGTTCGATCGAATAAAAACCGAGATTTGTGAGAAAGTACATACGGAAGATGTAAAATGCTATCGCAATATGCAGACGCTGATTGAAGAGTCGGACAAAAAGTTAGATGAAATGAAAGATGAAGTAAAGGGGATTTTATCATTAAAAACATTGTTGAGAGTTATCGTTGTAATTACTGTATTGAATTGTGCAGGCCTGGCGGCAATCGCTGCCTATATGTTTGGTCTTATATAAAATACAAGTAACATTTAGCACAAATAGGAATATATATAAGATATGCACAGTTTAGGGGTGTCACAAGAAGCAATACAAACATGGCTTTGAGAGACACCCCGTTCATTGTATATAGACAACCGGACAGTTGCGCAAAAAGCGACAGGAGAAAAGATTATGGGATTAAATCAGGAAAAAAAGGTATGGATTATCGGGCATAAAAATCCGGACACGGATTCCATCTGTGCAGCAATCGCATATGCGGATTTAAAAAATAAGGTCAGCAATATCTGTCATGAGCCAAAGCGGGCGGGAAGCATCAACGAAGAAACAAGATATGTGCTGAACCGCTTTCAGGTAGAAGAGCCGGAGCTGGTTACTGACGTAAGGGCCCAGATTAAGGACATTTCGTTTCGGCAGCTGGCCGGCGTGAGCGATCATATATCGCTGAAGCTGGCCTGGGAGCTGATGAGTACGGAAAATGTAGTAACGCTTCCGGTGACAACGAAGGACAATCGTCTTTGCGGCCTGATTGTAACAAGGGATATAGCGACTTCCCATATGGACGTATACGATAACAGGATTCTGGCTACCGCCAAAACTTCTTATAAAAATATTGCGCAGACGCTTAAGGGAAATTTTCTGGCTGGAAACGAACATGCATATTTTACAAAAGGAAAAGTTGTAATCGAAACATCAAGTCCTGACTGGATGGAAGAATATATGGAAGGGGACGATCTGGTAATTTTAGGCGGCCATTCCAAGTCCCAGATACGCGCCATTGAACACAATGCAAGCTGTCTTGTGGTTTGTTCCGGTTTTGCAGTCAGCAAAGAGGTCCTTGCGCTTGCTGAAAAAAGGGACTGCGTTGTCATTGGTTCTCCCTATGATACTTTTACGGTAGCGCGCCTGATTCATCAGAGTATGCCGGTTAAACATTTTATGACAAAGGAAAACCTGATCCAGTTTGATTTGGATGATTATGTGGATGATGTAAAAGAAGTGATGTCGAAAGTCCGTCACCGGGATTTTCCAATTACGGATGAAGAAAATAATTATGTTGGCATGATTTCCAGGAGGTATTTGTTCAATACGCAGAAAAAGAAAATTATACTGGTGGATCACAATGAAAAAACACAGGCGGTTGACGGAATTGGCGGCGCAGAGATTTTAGAAATCATTGATCATCACAGATTGGGCAGCCTGGAGACGATTTCTCCGGTATTTTTCCGAAACCAGCCGCTGGGATGCACGTCTACGATTGTGTATCAGATGTACCGGGAAAAAGATATAGAAATTTCAAAAAAAATTGCGGGAATTTTATGCGCGGCAA
>CATOKN010000364.1 GCA_951800425.1 uncultured Lachnospiraceae bacterium | reverse complement strand
CTTGTGGAGATTGTAAAGTACGCCGTGGGAGATATGATTTCCTTTGAATATGAAATGGCGGAAAACGGGCTTTGTACGGTGATGTCGCTCGAATAGGCGCCGTATAGTTTTTTGGGTTCTGACCAATACTAGACAAAAAGAAAAGAAAAGGAGTCTAGTATGAAAGCATATCTGGAAATTACAGACATTCATGGTCAGGAGATTATGGATTCGAGAGGAAATCCTACGGTTGAAGTTGAGGTTACGGTAAAAGATCACGTGACACGGCGGGTGTTTTTGGGCAGGGCGTCCGTTCCGTCGGGAGCTTCAACCGGACAGTTTGAAGCAGTAGAGCTTCGGGACGGGGACAAACGCTACGGCGGGGCCGGAGTCAAAAAAGCAGTTTCCCACGTCAATGAAAAAATAGCAAAAGAGCTGATCGGCAGAAACGCTTTTTGCCAGAAAGAACTGGACGAGAGAATGATTGCGCTTGACGGAACAGAGAACAAAAAGCGTTTAGGAGCCAACGCTATGCTTGGCGTTTCCATTGCGATAGCAAAGGCGTCCGCCAACGCGCTTCATATTCCGTTGTACCGGTATTTGGGCGGGACGTATGCGCATAAGCTTCCCGTTCCGATGATGAATATTTTAAATGGCGGAAAGCATGCAAAAAATACGGTGGATTTTCAGGAATTCATGATTATGCCGGTTGGGGCGAAAACTTTTGAGGAAGCGTTGCGCGTAGGCTCAGAAGTATACCATGCTTTAAAAAAGATACTGGAAAAAGATCAAAAATCTACGTCAGTCGGAGACGAGGGCGGATTTGCGCCGGATTTAAAGGATGCGTTTGAAGTATTTGATTATCTGACGAAAGCAGTGGAGGCCGCGGGCTATGACTGCGGAAAAGATATTGTATTTGCAATGGACGCGGCGGCTTCCGAGCTGTATGATGCAAAGAGCGGGACGTATTATTTTGAGGGAGAAAGCCAGATTTTGGGACAGGGAACAGTTGTGCGCAGCACAGAAGAAATGATTTGCCTGTACGAAGAGCTTTGCAGCAAATATCCGCTTTATTCTATTGAGGACGGTCTGGATGAAGAAGACTGGGAAGGCTTTGAAAAGCTGACGGACCGCCTGGGCAAAAAGGTGCAGCTGGTAGGCGACGATTTGTTTGTCACCAATGCATCCAGACTGAAAAAGGGAATTGAAAAAGGCTGTGCAAATTCTATTTTAATTAAGTTAAATCAGATTGGCACGATGACAGAAACGATGGAAGCAATTCAGACGGCGCACCGGGCCGGATATACGGCGGTCGTATCGCACCGCTCCGGAGAAACGGAGGATACGACAATTGCGGATTTGGCCGTCGCATTAAACTGCGGACAGATCAAGACGGGGGCTCCGTGCAGAACGGATCGCGTGGCAAAATATAACCAGCTTCTTCGGATTGAGGAAGAACTGGGAAGTCAGGCGGATTATGAGGGGAATTTTATGCGGCGCAAGGCTTGATATTTTTTTAGGGGGGGTAGAATAGCATACGTAACATGGGGATTTAAAACAAAGGAGGAGAGGTATGCAATACAAAATGAAAAAGTATCTGGCCGTTTTTCTGGCATGTCTGGTATTTGGTGTAATGCCGCTGGATATTGTGCTTGCTGAAACGGTCCAAACAGAACAGGATTCACTCGAAATCGAAGGGTACAGTCCATATG
>CATOKN010000363.1 GCA_951800425.1 uncultured Lachnospiraceae bacterium | reverse complement strand
ATATGATTTACTCCCAACGGTTACTTCCCCTAAATGCCCGGCTGCATAAGCCGCCGAAGTCGAACCAATGTCTCCGCGCTTTACGTCTCCAATTACAATCAGGTCTTTCCTGTGGCAATATTCTATCGTTTTCTGAAAAACTTTCAGTCCCTCCACTCCAAACTGCTCATACATGGCAATCTGAGGCTTAACGGCAGGAATCAAATCATACGTCGCGTCCACAATCGCCTTATTGTACTGCCAGACCGCTTCGGCGGCGCCCTGAAACGTCTCTCCGCAATCGTCAAACGCTTTTTTTAAGATATGCTCCGGTATATAGTCAAGCATCGGATCCAGCCCAACGCAGATAGGCGCGTGGGTTTTTCTGATTTTTTCCGCCAGCTTATGAATCATTTTCCTGTTTCCTCCCTGTATACGACATCTCCGGCTACAATCGAAGCCACAACCTTTCCGGTTACTTTCCGCTTGTCAAACGGCGTATTTTTCGACTTTCCTGCAAATTCTTTGACCGAAATTTCATAATTCTGATTTGGATCAAAAATAACAATATCCGCGGCGCCGCCCTCTTCTAACGTGCCTTTTTCCAGTCCTGCAATTTTTGCGGGATTGTAGCTTAATTTTTCCGCCATCTGCATCGGCGTCAGATAATCTTTCAGTACAAGCTCCGTGTAGGTAAGCGCAGCCGCCGTTTCAAGCCCGACAATTCCAAATGGCGCGCGTTTCATATTCCTGCCCTTTTCAATCGCAGTATGCGGCGCGTGATCTGTGGCGATTACGTCGATGACTCCGCTTTTTAACGCTTCCCGGATTGCCAGGACGTCTTCTTTGGAACGAAGCGGAGGATTCATTTTGTAGTTTGCATCGTCTCCCGGAATATCTTCGTCCGATAAAATAAAATGATGCGGACAGGCTTCCGCCGTCACTTTAAAATGATGCTCTTTCGCATGCTGAATCATCCAGACGCTTCCTTTGGTGGAACAGTGGCAGAGATGCAGACGCACATCCGCCGCATGCGCCAGAACAATGTCCCGCGCCGTAATTACGTCTTCCACTTCGTTTAAAATGCCGGGCAGTCCAAGCTCTTCGGCCCGTTTTCCCGCATTAATTACGCCGCCCTTTGCAAGATTTTTGTCTTCGCAGTGGGCAAATACGGGAATCCCTTCTTCCCTTGCTTTCTGCATTGCCCGCAAATACACGTCGGCGTTCATCACGGAATTTCCGTCCTCTGAAATCGCCGGTATTCCGGCCTGTACCATTTCATGGATTTGTGAAAGTTCTTTCCCTTTCTGTCCCTTTGTCACAGCGCCAATCTGAAGCACATTGACCAAGGCCAGATTTTTGGCTTTCTGATGCACATAATTTACAACGTCGGCATTGTCTACGACCGGCTTTGTATTCGGCATGGCAAGAATCGTCGTAAATCCTCCTCTTGCGGCGGCCTTTGCGCCTGTTACCACCGTCTCCTTCTCCTCAAAGCCGGGATCGCGCAAATGCACGTGCAAATCAATAAAGCCCGGCATAACAAAACAGCCTTTGGCGTTTATCGTCTTGTCCGCCTTTGTTTTAATTGTTTTGGAAATTTTTTCTATTTTTCCGTCGACAACCAAAACATCCGATTCGGCGTCCATTTTGGACGCAGGATCGATTACCCTGCCTCCCTTAATTAATAACTTCAAACCAATCACCCCCTGGTAAATGCAT
>CATOKN010000362.1 GCA_951800425.1 uncultured Lachnospiraceae bacterium | reverse complement strand
TTCTTTTTCTTTGTTTAAGCGTTCTTTTTCCTTTTCCATATCCACCAGATCTTCCAGCGGAATATAAACTACGGCGTCAGGTATGACAATGGAAACGGCGTCCTCCGCTATCCCTGCTTTATCTGCCGAAACGATGACTTCCGAAGCCCCCATCAGTCCCGCGTACATATCTTTTTCCAGTTCAAACACCTGCCGTGCTTTTTCGCTTTCGGATACAATGCATACGGCGGCTTTTCTTGAGGGAGGAACATCCATTTCCGAACGGCGGTTTCTGACGCTCTTTACCAGCTCCTTGCAGCGCTCCACCATTGCCTCTTCTTTCGGAAAATCGCGCTCTTTCTGATAAACAGGCCATTCGGAAAGCATAATCGTCTCTTCCTGCGGATGCAGCGTACAATAAATTTCCTCCGTAAGAAACGGCATATACGGATGCAGCATTTTTAACGCCTGTGTCAGCACTTCTTTCAGCGTCCAGAGCGCCGCGTTGGCAGAAGCCGGATTTTTCTCTCTCTGATACGTACGGCGCTTTGTCATTTCAATATACCAGTCGCAGAATTCATCCCAGATGAAATCATATACTTTTTGAACGGCAATCCCCAGCTCAAACTTATCCATGTTTTCCGTCATTTCCTTAGCCAGGCGGTTCGCTTTGGACAAAATCCATTTATCTTCTGACAGAAACTCTTCCATTGCCGGAGCCTTTGGCGTTTCCTCTCCGATATTCATCATAATAAAGCGGGAAGCGTTCCATACTTTGTTTGCAAAATTCCGGGAGGATTCTACGCGCTCCCAGTAAAAACGCATATCATTACCAGGCGCATTTCCGGTAATCAGCGTCAGGCGCAGGGCGTCCGCGCCGTATTTTTCAATAACTTCCAGCGGATCGATGCCGTTGCCCAGGGATTTGCTCATCTTGCGGCCCAAAGAATCGCGCACCAGTCCATGGAACAAAACCGTATGGAACGGAGCCTCTCCCATTTGTTCATAGCCGGAAAAAATCATCCGGATTACCCAGAAAAATATAATGTCATATCCCGTCACCAGCACGTCGTTCGGATAAAAATATTTCAGATCCTCCGTCTCTTTCGGCCACCCAAGCGTAGAAAACGGCCAGAGCGCGGAAGAAAACCAGGTATCCAGCGTATCCTCATCCTGCGTCATATGCGCGCAGCCGCATTTGGGACATTTGTCGGGCGCGGTTTTGGAAACCGTCATATCCCCGCATTCTTTACAGTAATAAGCCGGGATCCTGTGTCCCCACCAGAGCTGTCTGGAAATGCACCAGTCGCGAATATGATCCGTCCAGTTAAAATACGTCTTTTCCATGCGCTTTGGAAGCAGCTTGATTTCTCCGTTTTTTACTCCTTCTATGGCGGGCTTTATCATCTCGTCCATTTTTACAAACCACTGCTGCTTAATCATTGGCTCGACAGTCGCCTTGCAGCGGTCGTGCGTTCCTACGTTATGGGAATGCGGCACGACTTTTACCAAAAGTCCCTGCTCCTCAAGTTCTTTTACTAAAGCCCTCCGGCATTCATACCGATCCATGCCCTTGAATTTTCCCGCGTATTCGTTCATTGTCGCGTCGTCGTTTATGACGATGACTTCTTCTAAATTATGGCGTTTTCCCACTTCAAAGTCATTGGGGTCATGCGCCGGCGTAATTTTTACACATCCCGTTCCAAATTCTCTGTCTACATAAG
>CATOKN010000361.1 GCA_951800425.1 uncultured Lachnospiraceae bacterium | reverse complement strand
ATAAAACCCAGATTTTTTATTTTTGAAAATGTTTCGGCGTTTATGAAAACAGGATGCAGCGCTCCGGATGGAACAATCAAAGCCATAGGGAATGTAATTGATGAAGAGTTAAGCGATAAATATACTATTGTCAGCAGAATACTTAATTTTAAAAATTACGGTTCCGATTCATCCAGAACGCGTACGGTTGTAATCGGCGTATGTAAAGAAATGTCAGAATATGTTGCGCCGATAGAATTGTATCCGGCTTATATAGAAGAAAAAACTTTAAAACAGGTGATTGGCGATATGCCAAAACTGAAATGGGGAGAAATCTGTCCGACAGATTTTTATCATGCGTTTCGGACGTATCCGGAAACAATGCGGTGTTGGATCCATGATTTGAAAGAGGGAGAAAGCGCATTTGATCAGGAAGATGAATTGAAACGTCCTCATAAAATTGTAGACGGCAAGGCTGTTCCGAACATTCGAAAAAATGGGGATAAATATACGCGGCAATTTTGGAACAAGGCTGCGCCGTGCATTCATACGAGAAATGATTTGCTTGCCAGCCAGAATACGGTGCATCCGGAGGAAGACCGGGTGTTTTCAATTCGCGAGCTGATGAAAATGATGACAATTCCGGGTGATTTTCGATGGGTGGATCAATCTCTGGAAGAATTGAACGCTTTGCAGAAAAAGAGCAAAGAGGCGTTGCTGAAAAAGGAGGAAATCAAGATACGGCAGAGCATTGGCGAGGCTGTTCCTACGGAAATATTTTATCAAATCGCCTGCAATATCAAAGATTTTATGGAGAAAGGGCATTTAGACAACAAATCTATTGAGAAAACGATTCAAGCATACAAATTGTCAGACGCAGAAAATCTGATGCAGTTTATATCAGAGAACCCGCTTAACCTGGGCAGCGCTTCGCTGGCAAGGATTGCGGAATTGACAAACTCTAAAAGAGAAAATAACGCGGCATATTACACGAATAAATATATTGCAAATGAGCTTTATAAGCGGCTGCCGGAATTTGATAAAGATGAAATTAATGTTTTGGAGCCGTCCGTAGGCGTTGGAAATTTCCTTCCTTTTATTTTTAAAAAATATGAGGAGATCCCAAAAGTCAATATTGACGTGGTAGATATAGATGAAAAAAATTTAAAGATTCTTTCCCTGCTGCTGGAAAAGCAGAAAATACCATCCAACGTAGAACTGCGTTATATATGTGCAGACGCTTTGTTATACAATTTTAAGAAAAAATATGATTTGGTCGTGGGAAATCCTCCGTTTACAAAATTAAAAGCAAAAGACGCGGCGAAGTATCTGGAGCATAATGTAAACAAAGAGACGAGGAACACATTTGAATTTTTTCTGGAAAAAGCGCTTGTTATTGCGGATTATACGGCAATGATTATACCGAAAGCCGTACTGAATACGCCGGAGTTTCTTGCTACAAGAGAATTGCTTTCGAATAAAAAGATTTATTGTATTCAGGATTATGGAGAAAAAGGCTTCCAAGGCGTTTTGATTGAAACAATATGCCTGTTTATTGACGCTGTCAGAAAACCGAATAACACAAAGGTGGAATCTCTGACGCGAAAGAAAAGCATGACGCAGAAGCAGAAGTATATTATGGATAAAACCTATCCATATTGGATTATTTACAGAGATGAGTTTTTTGATCGCATTTGTAAAAGGCTTGCGTTTGATCAGTTTACAGTTTTCAGGGACAGGCAGATTAC
>CATOKN010000360.1 GCA_951800425.1 uncultured Lachnospiraceae bacterium | reverse complement strand
ATTTCCGTTGATGTCAATGAGCCAGATGAAAGTCGTCAAATAAAAAAGCAGTCCCATGCAAAATGCAATGCCCGCAAAAAACACTTTCCGCTTCCGGTAACGGAACAAAAAAAACGGGAACCCAATCCGTTTTAAAATAATCACTTTCGTCCTTGTTTTTTTCAGAAGCGGCTTTAATTTCCGATAACCCGCAATGCTGATATGAAACTCATAGCACGCGCCCTTATTGGTAAGATCCCAGATAAGAATATTGTGATTGCTGCATAAATTCAGAAAACGCTCCGGAGAATAGCCGCTTAAACGCACCAGTAAAAAACCCCGAAAAAATTTCACTAAGGATAGGAACAAAGCTGCCTACTAATTTTCATAGACTACGGAATCAATCCGTCCGGTGATTTTCATTTCTTCATTGGTATAGTAGCTGATGTCCAAATCTTTTCCGCGAACAACCAGTCTGCAGGTTTTCGTCTGCAGACTGATATGATTTTTCGTATACTCTAAAATTCCCCGGTAATTTTCAATTAAAATTTCCTGCCGTCCGGTAATCGATACCAAAACGGCTCCATATACAAGGTCTTTTGGAAGCTCTAAAGATTCCACAAGGCCCTCTTTCCATTTTCCCAAATTCATTCTACCCATAGTTTACTATATGTAAAATGATTTTGCTTTATTCATGCCAGAAACGCCGTCCATGACTCCTTTTATCATTTTCTGACGTTTGGGTTCTTTATCTCCTATGGCATACGCGTTTAAAACGACTGCGGCCGCAGTTTCTCCACGGGCCCGATCGTCTGCGTGGATTTGCGCAATCGGTTCGCCCTGTTTTACGAAGCAGCCCCTTTTTTTATACAGCAGAATGCCGACGGAAAGATTGATTTCGCTTTCTTTCGTCTCTCTTCCTCCTCCTAACGTCATACAGGCGTTCCCGATTGTCTCGGCCTGAATGCCCTGAATATATCCTTCTTGCGGCGCGCAGACTTCCAATAAAAATCTGGCTTTTTGAAATTTGGATACGTCGTAAACATAAGATGCGTCGCCGCCCTGAGCCTCTACAAATTCTGCCAGCTTCTTTTTCGCCGAACCGTCCGCAATGCATGCCTTTATCTTTTCCACTGCTTCCAGTTCATTTTTGACAGCGTCTGCAAGCACAAGGATTTTACTGCCAAGCGCAAACACAACTTCCATAAAATCAGACGGCCCGCTTCCGGAAAGCGCTTCAATTGCTTCTATGACTTCCAGCGAATTGCCGACGGCGTTTCCGAGGGGCTGATCCATATCCGTAATAACTGCCGCCGTTTTCTTTTCTGCCATTGTTCCGATTGTCACCATTGCCTCCGCAAGCTTTTGGGCGTCATGCAAATTTTTCATAAATGCGCCGGAACCTGTTTTTACATCCAGAACAATCAAATCGCTTCCGGACGCCAGCTTTTTGCTCATAATGCTGCTGGCAATTAAAGACATCTGATCTACGGTAGCCGTTACGTCCCGCAGCGCATAAAGCTTTTTATCGGCGGGCGCAAGGTTTGCCGTCTGTCCCGCAATGGCGATTCCAATGCGATTGACGTTTTCCACAAATACTTCTTCGCTTAATTCCGTCGTAAATCCCGGAAAGCATTCCAGCTTATCAATGGTTCCTCCTGTGTGCCCGAGTCCTCTTCCGGACATCTTCGCCATGGGAATGCCAAGGGCGGCAATGATTGGCGCAAGGGCAAGGGAAGTCTTATCGCCCACGCCGCCCGTGCTGTGTTTATC
>CATOKN010000359.1 GCA_951800425.1 uncultured Lachnospiraceae bacterium | reverse complement strand
ATTATGAATCCCGTGACGGTGGTTTATCTGGACGAAAATGCGCGTCTGGAAATGGAAACGACGCAGATTAAAGGTATTGATTCAACAAACCGGGTAACAAAAGGGGAATTAAAAGCCGGATCCAGTTTAGAAGTGCATGAAAAAATTATGACGCATGGAAAGCAATATGCAAGAACGGAATTTGAAGTGGATTTAAACGGAACAGATTGCAGCGCCAATGTGATTTCCCGTTCTGTGGCAAGAGATGCTTCCAGACAGGAGTTCTTTTCAAAAATCAATGGGAACGCAGCGTGCGCGGGACACAGCGAATGCGACGCGATCATTATGGATGAATCCAATGTGACGGCAAGTCCGCAGCTTACGGCGAACCATGTGGACGCAGGACTGATTCATGAAGCCGCCATTGGCAAAATAGCAGGAGAGCAGTTGATTAAGCTGATGACGCTTGGACTGACGGAAGCAGAGGCAGAGGCGCAGATTATCAGTGGATTTTTAAAGTAATAAGACAAACTGTCTTCCAATGAAAAAAGAATCCAGCGCTGCTGGATTCTTCGTCTGCGGCAAGCCGGGCTTTTTCCGGAGCGCGGTTGCGTCAGAATATCATTTTTGTAAAAACCGGAATTTTTCTTCTTCGTCGCCGGAAGAGAAAGAAGCGCTTCCGGAAATGTTGGCTTTTCGCAGACATTCGGTACACAGGGAACCGAATGAAATGGATTTTCCGCATTGCTGGCAATGGATGTGTTTAACGGCAGGCTGTTGCAAATCTTTATATTCAATGCGGCCTTCCCGGATCCATCCTTTTACTTTGAAAAGCGGAATGCTAAATTCCTTTGCAACGTCAAATTCTGTCACGTCGTTTTCCCGGATAAATTCTTTTACCTGAGAAAAAAGGATGCGTTCTTTACAGGCGGGACAGACTTCTTCTGTGTATTCGCCCGGAAGATCGCGGCGGCACTCCCTGCATGTTCTGAGGCCGCTGTCAAACAGTGATTCTTTAATATGTGTTGCCATATGTATTAAGCCTCCTTCGCGACGATTATATCACAAAAAGACATGGAAAGGAAGCCGTGAATGGATTGTTTTTGTTTATATACTTCAAATAGAAGAAAAGAAGCGCCAATTGCCGTATTTGATTCCGGAGTAGGGGGAATTAGCGTTTTGCGGGCATTGCTTCAGGAAATGCCAAACGAAAACTACTGGTATTATGGAGATTCGGCAAATGCGCCTTACGGCGTAAAATCAGACGAAGAAGTCTTCGCGTTTACGGAAGCCGTTTTTGAAAAGCTGTTGGAAAGAGGATGCAAAGCTATCGTTGTCGCCTGCAATACGGCTACGAGCGTAGCGGTGCGCAGGCTGCGCGAGAAGTATTCCGACCTTACGATTATAGGTATAGAACCAGCTATAAAACCAGCGGCGGAAAAACATCCGGGCGGTCGTATCGTGGTGATGGCGACTTCTCTTACTCTGCGAAGGAAAAAATTTGCAAACCTTATGGCAAGATACGGAGAAACATCTGAAATAATTCCTATGGAATGTCCTGGGCTGGTAGAATTTGTAGAGCAGGATGATATGGATTCCAGGGAACTTGCCGCATATTTAGAGAGAAGATACGAGATGCTCGGAAAAAAGAAGGCTGATGCGGTAGTGTTGGGCTGCACGCATTATCCGTTTGTAAAAGACAGAATACAGGAAGCGGCGGGCGGTCAGGCGGTAATATACGACGGAAGCAGGGGAACGGCAAACGAGCTTAAACG
>CATOKN010000358.1 GCA_951800425.1 uncultured Lachnospiraceae bacterium | reverse complement strand
GTGCAGCATCTGTCTGGATTTACGGTCTGCCACATTGGTGACAGAACAGGTATTAATGACGTATACGTCTGCCGCCTCTGAAAAATCCACAATCTCATAACCCGCGGCTTCCAACATCTGCCGCATGGCCTCCGTCTCGTATGCATTTACTTTACAGCCCAGATTATGAAGAGCCGCTTTTTTCTTAACTAACCGATTCACAGTTCCCTCCGGATAAATTGATCCTGTATTCCAACCGGACGCATCCTCTCTTTTCTCCCAAAACATTACGATTGACTTTTCCAGTCAAAACAAGTACTATATAAGTAATTGAAATAATATAAAAGGAGGATGGTAGATATGAAAACAGTTCAGATTTCTTTAAATTCCATTGACAAGGTGAAAGCTTTCGTCAATACCGTTACCCAGTTTGATTACGACTTTGATTTAATTTCGGGAAGATATACGATTGACGCCAAATCCATCATGGGTATTTTCAGCCTGGATCTTTCTAAGCCAATCGACCTGGCCATTCATGTGGAAAGTGAAGAAGATGAAATTCTGGAAGCTTTGGAACCATATCTTGTAAAATAAGCTGACTGCCGATATGAAAGGAATCCCGCCGAAAGGGATTCCTTTTTTCATGAACGCATTCCAGGTTCATACAAAATAAAAACTGCCTCTTACTCTTCTTCTGTCGATACCAAAAGCGTCTCCGCCGTTTCAATCGCCGTCTTTACCAATTCTTCTATTTTTTCCTGCAGACGCGTTTCCGAACGCTCAATGACATTTAAATTTGGCTTCGTCACCGGATGCTTTGCCACAAATATGGTACAGCAGTCTTCAAACGGCTGTATGCTTGTCTCATAAGCGTCAATTTTTTCCGAAATATCTATGATTTCATTTTTATCAAACCCGATCAGGGGCCGGTAAACCGGCAATTCGCATACCGCGTTGGTCGCCGCTAACGACTGCATCGTCTGACTCGCCACCTGTCCGATGCTTTCCCCTGTGACAAGGCCAAGGCAATTGCCCTCTTTTGCAAAATGCTCCGCAATCCGCATCATATAACGACGCATAATAATCGTTAGCTCCCCATGCGGACACTGTTCGTAAATGTAAAGCTGTATATCCGTAAAATTCACAATGTGGAGCTGAATCGGCCCCGCATATCCGGAAATAATTTTCGCAAGCTCTACGACTTTTTGTTTTGCCCGCTCGCTGGTATACGGGGGCGCATGAAAGTAAGTCGCGTCAATCGCCACGCCGCGCTTTGCAATCATATAGCCCGCGACAGGGCTGTCAATTCCTCCGGACAATAACAGCATTGCTTTTCCGTTCGTTCCAACCGGCATCCCTCCGGGACCTTTGATTTCCGTCGAGTAGATGTTGATTTTTTCACGAATTTCGACGCATAACAAAACGTCCGGATGATGAACGTCTACTTTGGTTTCCGGAAACGCGTCTAAAATTTTCTCCCCCAGCGCGGCGTTCAATTCCATGGAATCCATCGGATAATTTTTTCTGGCCCTCCTGGCATGGACTTTAAAGGTAAAATGCTTATCCGGATATGCCCTGTCCACATAAGAAACGACTTCTTTTGCCAGCTTGTCAAATCCCTCGTCCTCCACCAGACAGACAGGGCAGATTCCCACAATCCCAAACACCTTCGAAAGCGCCTGCGTCACTTCGTCAAAATCATAGTCGCCGCATGCGTCTACATAAATCCTCCCCTGCAGACGCCGTACCTTAAATTCTCCGTCTGCCTGCTTTAAAGCATAACGAATCTGCCGCACCAGGGCCTCTT
>CATOKN010000357.1 GCA_951800425.1 uncultured Lachnospiraceae bacterium | reverse complement strand
AGAACATGCGGTTTCCGGAGGGAAAGCTTTATGAGGACGTTCCGTTTTCTATTGCTGCAAAATTTCAGGGCAGAAATGTAAAAAGTATTTCTTATATCGGATATAATTACGTTCAGCATGAGAACAGCACGATGTCTTCTTCTGCTGTGAAAAGCAGCCGTTTTCCTTATGCGGATTTGGACGGCGTTTTGTCCCGCGCAGTTATGGAAGCATATGTGGATAAAGCGGCGCTGGAATTTGAGACGCTTCATTTTTTTACTGGTTTTTTATTTTTGTATTGTAAGAAAGCTTCTGGGAAAGATATAGGGTTATTTTGCGATTTCGCATATGAAACATTAAAAAAGTACTTTCCTGCTTACAGAAAAAACCCTTATGTCGGATTGTTTCGTTCGAAAGAGCTTCCAATGTATTACAGGGCCGCTATTGCAGCGTTCGTTCTGTTAAGCAGACTGCGTCTGTTAAAAATCTTTACGTTTGCAATCACAAGATTTTAGATGGTTTTTCTGTATTTGGAAGCGGGGAAGAACCTGAAACTGCGGTCTTGATTTCTTCGAAAACTTATAGTATATTTCTAAGTAGCTGTGTAAACGGCAGCCAGGAAGGAGAGCATCATGCAGAGTGGTATAAGAATCGCCGTGGACGCCATGGGCGGGGACAATGCGCCGCAGGAGATTATCAAAGGGGCTGTGGACGCCGTCAACATGCGGAAAGACATTACTGTTTTTCTGGTAGGGCGAAAAGAAGTCATAGAGAAAGAATTAAAACAATACAATTATCCCGGCGGTCAGATTACGGCAGTTCATGCGGACGAGGTAATTGAAACGGCGGAACCGCCGGTTATGGCGATTCGAAGAAAAAAAGATTCATCAATTGTCGTTGGCATGAATATGGTAAAACAGGCGGAAGCAGACGCGTTTGTATCTGCGGGCAGTTCGGGTGCCATTCTGGTCGGCGGACAGGTAATCGTAGGAAGGATCAAAGGGATAGAAAGACCCCCGCTGGCTCCGCTGATTCCTACCAGACGCGGCGTATCTTTGCTGATTGACTGCGGAGCCAATGTCGACGCCAGACCCTCGCATCTGGTGCAGTTTGCCAGAATGGGTTCTATTTATATGCGGCATGTGGTTGGAATTGAGAATCCCAAAGTGGCAATCGTCAATATTGGCGCGGAAGAAGAAAAAGGAAACGCGCTGGTAAAAGAGACCTATCCGCTTTTGAAAGAATGCAAAGACATCCATTTTACAGGAAGCATTGAAGCAAGAGAAATTCCGGACGGCCAGGCGGACGTCATCGTATGCGAAGCGTTTACCGGAAACGTGATTTTGAAATTATACGAGGGACTTAGCAGTACGCTGCTTGGCGTAGTGAAACAGGGGTTAATGAGCAGTCTGCGCAGCAAAATCGGAGCCCTTTTGATTAAACCGGCTTTGAAAGAGACGTTAAAATCATTTGACGCGTCCATTTACGGCGGAGCGCCGCTGTTAGGACTCAAAGGACTCGTTGTCAAAACCCATGGCAGTTCCAAAGCAATGGAAGTAAAAAACGCCATCATCCAATGCGTCGCTTTCAAAGAACAGGAAATCAATGAAAAAATAAAAAATAACATTACAGACTCAGACAAAGGGAAAGAGTAGAAAGGATGATAAGTATGGAATTTGAAAAACTGAAAAAAATCATTGCGGACGTTTTAAACGTGGACACGGAGGAAGTCACAATGGATACGACGTTTGTAGATGACCTTGGCGCGGATTCTCTGGACATTTTTCAGATTGTTATGGGGATTGAAGAGGAATTCGACATTGAGATTGCAAACGAAGAAGTGGAGAAGATTGCAACGGTTTCCGATGCGGTAGAAAAGATCAAGACA
>CATOKN010000356.1 GCA_951800425.1 uncultured Lachnospiraceae bacterium | reverse complement strand
ACGGCAGCAGGCTTTTTAGGAAGACAGATGGAACAATAGAAAACCCGGGTTCCGGAGATTTTAGCAAAATTTCCGGAGCCTTTCTTTTTTGGGAGGAATGGTTGCCAATGGGAAAGTTAAGTGGTATCCTTTTTAGAAGATGTCATGCACAGGATGGGATCCATCCACGATAGACGGTAAGGAGGAAAGATTATGAAAAGAGCAGCGGCCTTATGGCTGAGTTTTGCGGTAATGGCGGGAAGCGTATTGTCTTTGTTTCCATCCGGGGCAATTGCGGGAGCAATCACGCCCTGTGAACCACAGAAAGCCGTATTGCAGGAAAAAGACGGGGAAGAAACAAAGGAGGTTAGATTTGAAGAAATTGTTCGGGTAGAATTTGTTGCGGACAAGGGGTATCTTGAGGCATATTATGAAAAAGGCAAGGCTCCGTACGAGGATTTTGTATATTTTAACTGCAAAAATCAGACAGAAGAAGACGCTGTGCTTGAAATTTCAAGCACAAATACAAACGTCGTACAGGTGACGGGTCAGTCAACGCATACGATTGCGTCCGGCGCAAACGACGCGTTTCAGATTTTTTACAGGATTGTCGGAGCCGGCTGCGCCAATCTTGTGGTAAAAACCGGAGGAGAGGAATATAAATTAAAAGTTTACGGAGTTCCAAGAAATGTAGAGCTGACAAGCGTTACGCAGACTTCGTTTCATGGAGTGACGGTGCAATGGGAAAAGATACCCGGCTGCAGCGGCTACCGGATTGAGCGCGCAGTGGCGGCGGATGATTTGTGGTGGTTTGACAAGCGTTTTCAGACGGCCGCAACCGTTTACGGCGATCATACGACGAGCGTTACTTTAAAGACAGACCTGAACACAACCTACCGCTACCGTGTGTTTGGCTTTGTCGAAGATGAAGAACGCAGACTGGAGGGAAACACGGACAGGTATCCGGGAAATGTTAAAACGATTGATTTTGCCGCGAAAAAACTTAAAGCGCAGATTGCTTCCGTAACAAAATCCGCAAGCAAAAGTCTGCGCGTTCAATGGAAGCCCATGGCGGGAGCCATTGCGTATAAGCTGTATCGTTCCGAATGGGAAAACGGAGGGTATTCCTGCATTTATACGGCGGGCAGCGGCGTAACTTCCTATGAGCAAAACGTCAGTCCGGGCGTTATGTATTCTTATAAGGTAACGGCGGTTTTTCCGGAGGGAGAGAGCGATTATTCCAAATCCATATCGGAGTTTATTCCGAAAAAAGGGAAGCAAAAATCGAAGCTGGCGAAAAAGCTGGGACAACAATACATAAGCGGGCAGTATGCCGGTAACTGGGCCAGTCCGGATAAAACGTATTATTATGAGTCGGGCAAAAAGCTGTATGCAGTCTGCGTCCAGAAAAACGGCAACCTGGGGGTTTTTCGTATCAGCGATTCTCTGAAAATAAAAAAAGTCAAAACCATAAAGCTCAAATATGACGTCTGGGGCGGTTTTTATGCCGGAGAAGACGGGAATTTTTACGTGGCCGTGGGTTATCATAATTACAGTGAGAGCAAGACGAAAACCGTAATAAAAATTATGCAGTACGGCGGCAACTGGAAGAAAAAGAACACTGCCGAAATCAAGGGAGGAGCTTCCAATGTGTTTGAAGGAATCTATAAGCCGTTTGAAGCCGGAAGCTTACGCATGGATATGCAGGATAACCTGCTTTACGTTGCGACGGCAAGGCAGATGTTTCTTTACAGCGACGGAAAACGTCATCAGTCCAATATTTCGTTTTTGATTGACACAAAGACCATGCAGGAAAAAAAGGCGCCGCATGCTTATATCAGCCATTCGTTCAATCAGTTTGTCAAATTCAAGGACGGGACGCTGTATCTGCTCAATCATGGAGACGCTTTTCCAAGAAGTCTGGCGC
>CATOKN010000355.1 GCA_951800425.1 uncultured Lachnospiraceae bacterium | reverse complement strand
GCGCATCAAAAAAAGAAGGCTGGCGAAGGCCAAGGAAGAAAATAACCGCAGCCACATATCCAAACATTCCGGCAATGCTTTTTTCGACGTGAAAAATGCGGTAAAGCTCATACATCCCAATCAGAGAAACCATCAAAAGCGCTCCTAAGAGAACATCCCCTCCGGTAATCATCAAAAACAATGCCAAAGCTACAAGGACGATTCCGCTAAGCAACCTGGTTTTAAACATTTGAATCTCCTCCTTTGACGCCGCCGTACCGTCTCTCTCTGGCACTATATGCTTCCACTGCCCGTTTTAATTCCTGTTCGTCAAAATCCGGCCAGGGCGTATCCGTAAAATAAAACTCAGAGTAAGCAAGCTGCCAGAGCAGATAATTAGACAACCGCTGTTCCCCGCTGGTACGAATCAGCAAATCCGGATCCGGAATTCCTGCCGTATCCAGATATGAAGCAAATCTGCTTTCACTTAATTCTTCTGCTGAAAATTTTCCCGCTTCATACTCCATTAACATTTTTCGCATACCGCGAAGCATTTCATCTCTGCTTCCATAATTAATTGCAATCTGAAGACGCAGACCGTCGTAATCCATGGAAGCGGCTTCCAATTCCCGGATATTCTGCTGAAATTTCTCATCCAGGCGGGTAATATCTCCAATTACGCGAACGCGTATATGGTTCTTCTTTGCCGTCTTCAGACAATTTTTCAGATAGGAATCCAAAAGCTTCATCAATGCGTTTACTTCGCTCTGCGGACGGCTCCAGTTTTCTGTGGAAAAAGCATATAAAGTCAGATAACGGATGCCCATATCGTACGCCACTCTGGAAATTACTTCAACATTTTTCGCTCCCATCGTATGGCCATAATTTCTTGGCATGCCTTTCGCCTTTGCCCATCTTCCATTTCCGTCCAATATAATTGCAACATGATTTGGTACCATAGGTAACATTCTCCTTTTTCTGCCATTGTGAAAATGGGGACACGCAATATGCAGTGTCCCCACGCTTAGAAACGGTATTCTTTACACGGTAAGAATCTCTTTTGTCTTGGCTTCTACCGCCTTGTCTACCTGTGTAATATATTTGTCCGTCATCTTTTGTGCAGCATCCTCCAAATCCTTGATTTCGTCTTTGGAAACGTCTTCTTTCGCCAGCTTTTTAAAGGAATCGTTTGCATCCCTCCGGATATTGCGAACGGCTACTTTTGCACTTTCGCCTTTCTTTTTAATATCCTTTGCAAGCTCTTTTCTTCGTTCTTCCGTCAATTCCGGAAATACAAGCCGGAGAACGGTACCGTCATTGGTCGGATTAATTCCAAGATCAGAAGTCAAAATCGCCCGCTCAATCTCTTTTAACATGGATTTTTCCCAGGGCTGAATTTGAATCATTCTCGGCTCCGGCACATTGACGTTTGCCACAGACTGAATCGGCGTCGGCGTGCCATAATAATCCACTTTTAATTTATCCAGCACATGAGGATTTGCGCGTCCGGCACGGATGGCGCCAAATTCTTCCTCAAGATTTTTCAAAGATTTCTGCATTTTTATTTCAAATGGCTCTAATCTCGCATCCATAATGTAACCTCCCTTTGTTATACCGTAACGATTGTTCCGTTAAACTGACCGGAAATCGCCTTTATTATGCTGTTTTCTTCCTGTAATGCAAATACGCGCATCGGCATTTTATTCTCCATACAGAGAACAGACGCTGTTCTGTCTACAACAAGAAGCTTTTTCTCAACCACTTCTTCAATTGAAATGCTGTCAAAACGCTTTGCATCCGGATTTATTTTCGGGTCGCTGTCATATATGCCGTCCACTGCTTTTGCAAGCAAAATAGCGTCCGCTTCGATCTCTACCGCCCGAAGCAGCGTAGCCGTATCCGTAGAAAAATAAGGATGTCCCGTTCCTCCGGCAAAAAATACCGCCTTA
>CATOKN010000354.1 GCA_951800425.1 uncultured Lachnospiraceae bacterium | reverse complement strand
ATATTATTTCACATATATACAAAATGAGCTGGCATGCTCTTTTCGATGCCAGCTTTTTTATTTTACAAAAAATACTCTATGCTTTCCTCAATCCATTTTATGCTTCCTTGAAACGGATTCCATATTTTGAAAAAACAGACGCAATCTTATGCTGATATTCTTCATACGACATTCGAATCTTCTGATATTGCGCGTCAATGATTGCCGCTTCCTGCGCTATCTGGTTTTGAATCGAAAGATCGGGAACCGGAAGATCAATATCGGCAATTGCATTAGACAAATTATTGATATTGGAACCCGTACTGTATTGGCTGAACATTTCCTGTATTTGAGAAGACGAAAGAACTGCAAATAAATACTTCATATTTATGTCATTGCTCTTGCTCCGCAAAATACTCATAAATCCTCCGGCATAATAATCCAGGTCTTCTTCTATCAAAGCGCACTTCCCAATGTGCTTTTTGCTTCCGCTTGAAAAACACATAAATATATCATTTTTCCGTAATTTCTTATTGGAATCAAGCAAAATATCAGAACGGACAAAAATCTTCTTTTTAATCTCAAGTCTGCACTCCAAAGATACATTATCCGCTGTCAAAACCACATGTTCCGTCTCCGTATACGTCTGAAATTCTTTCTTATAATTGACCCCTTTTATGAAATCCACCAAAACGCCCAGTCTCAAAACAGGATGCTTGGTAATAAAATTTGTTCTCATGCCGTCTTGTTTATTTAAATTTATTTTCCTGTCAAAATGACTTGTGTCATATGCAAACAAACTGCTCAAACGCAAATAAGATACATTCTTTTCCAGGCTTTGGTCAATTTCTGTTTTTTTGCCGCAAAAAGCATCATAAATATAGCTGCTTACTTTCGTCCGGTCCATAAGATTGTCTTCATTATAAAGCTTTGTTCCACCGGAAAGCCATTTTAATCCCTCGTGTCCTCTTCTCTCTCTGAATTCATAACCCAAAAACTGCTTCTTTTCGCCTTTTTCACCTGTTTTCACCACAAGAATTTCCTGCTTGTATGTCAAGAGAAAATAGAACAGTTTTTCTTTCTCCGCTTCCTGAATCTTTACCCTGTCTGCGCCAAATTCTTTCTGATAATCCTCATATAATCTGTGATGAATCGCCTCTCCCTGCAGCATTCTGATATAGTCTGCAAACTCCAGATTTTGATAAGCTTCCGCTGCATACGTTGAAAACGCATGTTCTATGCCAAAAACAGTAACGTCTAACGCGTCTGCAAAAAACCGATCAATTGCTGTTTCTATTTGTTTATATTCAAAATCCGGTTTGCGTTCCAAAAAGAGAATGACCGTATTGGTCGTCGTTTTCATAAACGTGCCCGTACCCAGATCGACAATCGCTTTTATATGAAAAAATTTTAAAATGATCTCTCTGGCTTTTGCATATATCCCGCCATTCGTAAGAATCGTAACCGGCAGTATAATGCCCGCCCAGCCGCCTGTTTTCAGTAATTGTTTCATTCGTTCCACAAACAGGCACTCAATTTCAGAGCTGCTGTCTGTCAGGCAGTCATATAATGCAAAAGTCTCTTTTCCATGCGGCAGCGTCGTCTTAAACGCTTCCACGCTGTAAGGCGGGTTGGAAATTAAAATGTCAAACTGCCCGTTGTTCTTTGAATCGAAGCTGTTGCTTTGTTTTAACAGTCCCTTATACTCGCGCGACTTTTCAAAATTATCAAGGCCGTTGGCCCATATAATATTTGCTTCCCCGTCTCCGTTAAAAAACGCCGACACTTTTGACGTTTTTACCAGTCTGTCATCTAATTCAATCCCATATACGCAATCTTTCGCCCATGCAAATTTTTCACTGTCAACCCATGTTTTGATTCTGTTTTTTACTGTCGGCGCCGCGGCGGAATCGTCAAGCTCCTCTATGATGCCTTGCATCCGTTCCATATACTCTGTTAAAAAATGACCGCTCCCCGC
>CATOKN010000353.1 GCA_951800425.1 uncultured Lachnospiraceae bacterium | reverse complement strand
CTGTACCAGTATGCGGTGAACGTGCAGGAGGTAAGACGATACTTAAAGGGAGTGACGAAAGAAGACGTGCCGCTTACCGATTTATATTTTACATCGGACGGAAAAATCGGAGGTTTGCCTGAAAAAGCGTCTCACCTGATTAACGATACGAAAAACAATGCCAAAACAGAGCGGATGCGGGACGCGCTTTCTGATATAATCGGATACTTAAAAAACAGCAAAGCGATTGGAGTCCCGAATTTTACGGCGGAATTTCGAATGGAAAACGGAGTTTTTGACGTAGTGGACAATGGGTTTTCCATTGATATGGAAGCTTTGCAAAAAAGCATGGAACAAAAAAACACAGGCTCTTTGGGCGTGTATGAATATCAGTTTAAAAAAGTACTTTAGACAGATTTTAAGAAAAGGAGGGGCATACTATGAGAATGTATGGCATCGGAGGGGCGAACCGTGCGATGGGATTTGAGGCGAAACGGCCGGAGAACAACGCGACCGGAAAGAATTTTACGGAGCAGATGGGCAAAGCGGCGAGCGCAAAGCCCCGCGTATATACGGTTTATACAAAAACAGACGATATGCTTTATTCCGGAGGAAACGGCACGGGATTGTCTTTTTATATGAAATATGCGAAAGATTCTACAGAAGAAGATCCAACGGTGATTGCAAAAGGCGTAGATGAAAACGGAGAAGAATTTGAGCAGACGATACATATCAACGACATCAATCCAAACTGCGCGACGATTGTGGAAATGCGGGCGTTAGAGGCCTATACGGGCGTGGAAAAGCAAAACGGATTTACTTCGCTTCCCATGGAAACCGGAAGCATGGGGCTGAATGACAGAAGAAATTTTATGGATATGTTTCAGAAGCAAATTCGCGATATGAGTATTTTGAAGCAGAGAAACGCAATGGCATATTATCAGTACAGTATGGAGACATACTGGGATTTTATGAATCGGAAATAACGTCAGATAAGGAAAACCATCTGTTCTTACCGTTTTAGACCGGCGGTTTGGACAGATGATTTTTTTATTTAGAATATTAAAAATTGCAAAAATTCGCGTTACGCGTATTTTTCATCAAATAATCCGGATTTATCATTTTAATCAGTTCTCTGAAAAGTTTTGGTGGATGTGACAGGAATATTGTTATATTATAATAGAAAGAATAGCAGGTTTTTGTTCTGTCTTTCAAAAAATCAAAAGGAGAAAAGCCATGACGAATAGAGAACGAAGAGACGCGCAGATAGCGTATATCTCAGACGACAGCGTATTTGAGGAGCAGAAAGAATGCAGGAAAAAGCTTCAGGAATTTAATTTTATGGACCGTTCTGATTTTGACGGATTAAAAAAAGCGGCGAAGGAGCTGCTTGGAAAATCAGACAAAGCTTTTATCAATCCGCCGTTTTACTGCGATTATGGAACGCATATTGAAGTGGGGAAAAATTTTTTTGCCAACTATAACTGTACGATTCTGGATGTGGCAAAGGTGAAAATCGGGGACAATTGCCAGATGGCTCCCAATGTTTCGATTTATACGGCGGGACATCCCATTCATCCGGTGAGCCGCAATTCCGGTTACGAATATGGAAAGGAAGTAACGATTGGGAACAATGTCTGGATTGGAGGAAACAGCGTGATCTGCCCGGGCGTTACGATTGGGGATCACGTAGTGATCGGCGCGGGAAGCGTGGTGACAAAAGATATTCCCGACTGGTCGGTTGCGGCGGGAAATCCCTGTAAAGTGATACGAAAGATTACGGAGGAAGAGAAACGAAATTTGTTTCGCAAGGAAGAAATCGACGACGAAGCATGGGAAGATATTTTGTCAAGGATGGAATAAATAAAAGACAGACGTTAAGTGAGAGCGGAGATGTGTTGTATGGAGAAAAAAGCATTTGAAAGTATATATCAGGAAATATTTCCATTCTGGAAAGAAATATCGGAGAAAGACAGAGATTATATC
>CATOKN010000352.1 GCA_951800425.1 uncultured Lachnospiraceae bacterium | reverse complement strand
CGAAACAGAGAGCAGATTGATAATATTATTGCTTTTGTAGGAAGGCGCGGTACGGGAAAAACGTCCGCGATGCTTTCGTTTATGGAAAGGCTGAAATATTCAGGGAAAAAAAGAGAAAATGGTTCGAAAGAGAAAATCGATTGTTATGAATACATCGGCCTGGAATGGATTGACGCTTCTTTGCTGGAAAAAAACGAAGATATTTTTGATACGATACTTGCAAAAATGTTCGGCGACTTTATGAAAATCACCAAAGATTTGTATGGCACGAGAAAAAGCGATTTAAATTATGACAAGCAGGAGCTTGCGCAGCAGTTTGACCGGATTTATACGCGTATTTCAAATCTGAAAAGAAAAAACACCGCTTATCAGGAGGAAAATTCTCTGAATATTCTGCGGGATATGGCGCGAAGCAACGAAATCAGGGAAGACTTTAAAAAACTAATCAAATCGTATATCAATTTTGTTTCCGACGCCATGGCATTTGGAGAACGCTATCAAAACAATGCGTCTTATTTGGTGGTGGCGATTGACGATATTGATTTAAATGTGGAACAGGGGTATGAAATACTCGAACAGATTCACAGATATTTGATGGTGCCGGGACTCATTGTTTTGGTTGCAATTAACTATGAAGAAATGCTTCTGTGCTGCGAAAGGCGTTATGCCAAGGCATATGAAAATCTGCCGGAAAACATTATATCGGACATAGGAAAGCGTGCCATTCAGATGAGCGAAGAATATCTTGAAAAAGTTCTTCCGCCCTATCGGCGCGTATATCTGCCGTCTTTGAAAAAAATGGATTATGCGCTGAGGGATTATCGGAAAATCAAAATCGGCACAAAAATGCTTGGCATCAAAGAAGCCATATTTAAGCTGATTTGGGATAAGACTGGCGTTTTTTATGACGCAAAAGGAAAAAAGCGCCATTTTATGGAACCGGTAACGCTCCGGAATCTGAGTTCGAACTTCCATTTATATGAAGACATGCAGACGCTTGACTTATCGGGCGAGGACGGCCTTGCGCTTTACGATATGAATTATTATACCGTAATGGACGACATTTTATTTCGATTTGCCAGCGACAGCCTTCCAAATAAAGAGTACGAGCTTTTTATGAAGTGGAGCGAGGAAGAAGTTCTCAGGAGAGGAGAAGAAATTGTTGACAGCGCCAGCAAATTCATTTTTCCTGTTGCTGAAAACGCGGGAAATAAGAATAATGATGAAATTTATGGCTTTGTAGAAGATTATAACCAGTTTGGTTATAGTTACGGCGAGTTAATGCGGAGCCTGTACTGCATGAGCCGTACGAAAGTGTATGATAAAAGACTGGTTCATGTATTGCTGGATCAGTATACGGTTGTATTCAGCCGGATATATGAACATTATAAAAAGAGTGAATTGCCGCAGATATTGAAAGAGAGTGAAACGGAGCATGTAAAAGAAGATAAAGAAGCAAAAGATAATAAGGAAACGAAAGAGAATAAAGAAACAAAAGAGAATAAAGAAACGAAAGAAAACAGAGAAATTCTGAAAGAATTGATGGGAAGTTCAGTGGGCGGAAGCTGGGCGAAATATATGCTTCCAAGGGTAGACAAAAAAATTTCAGAAGAGATTTCCGGCGGTGAAGAATACTGGGGAGCGAGTCAGTTTACGACGGGTGAAACGATTTTTATTTGTAAATTTGAAGAAGAATTGCCAGCGTCGGACGCGGAAGAGGAACCATCAACAGAAGAGGAATCATCGACAGACAAGAAGTTATCGACAGACAAGAAATGGCACCGGTGCAAAAGGATCATCAGAAGCAACAGCATGGAGGCGCTTAAATTATGGATGTTTTTCTTTGGCGGATTTTCCTGTAAAAGAGCGTCAAAGAAAAAATATTCGTTTGAGATTTCAAAATTAGGTTCAAAAGAAATAGAAGAATTTCAGGGTGCGCAGCGAATCACGGAAGAGGAATCAGACGGAAATTTCATCA
>CATOKN010000351.1 GCA_951800425.1 uncultured Lachnospiraceae bacterium | reverse complement strand
GGTAGTCGAAGGTACCGTTATCGATGTGAAACCGGATGAAATCGTCTTAAATATCGGATACAAGTCTGACGGTATTATTACCCGCAGCGAGTATACGAACGAGCCGAACGTGGATCTTTCAGCAGTTGTTTCCGTAGGAGATTCCATGGAGGCAAAAGTAGTAAAGGTAAATGACGGAGAAGGACAGGTTCTTCTTTCCTACAAACGTCTTATGGCGGAAAAAGGCAACAAAAAACTGGAAGAAGCTTTTGAGAATCATACTGTTTTATCAGCAAAAGTAATACAGGTACTGGGCGGCGGCTTAAGCGTTGCCGTAGACGAGACGAGAGTATTTATTCCGGCAAGTCTGGTATCCGATACATACGAAAAGGATTTGAACAAATACAAAGATCAGGAAATCGAATTCGTAATTACGGAGTTCAATCCCCGCCGCAGAAGAATTATCGGCGACAGAAAGCAGCTTTTGGTTGCTAAAAAAGCAGAGATGCAGAAAGAATTGTTTGCCCGCATTCAGCTTGGCGACATCATGGAAGGAACGGTAAAAAATATTACAGATTTCGGTGCGTTTATTGATTTGGGCGGCGCAGACGGACTGCTCCATATTTCAGAAATGTCCTGGGGAAGAGTAGAAAGCCCGAAAAAGGCATTTAAAGTAGGAGAAAATGTAAGAGTTTTTATTAAGGATATTAAGGAAACCAAGATTGCTTTAAGTATGAAATTCCCGGATGAAAATCCGTGGAACGATGCAGCCAGTAAATTCGCTCCCGGAACCATCATCGCCGGCAGAGTTGCCCGCATGACGGATTTTGGCGCGTTTGTAGAGCTTGCGCCGGGCGTAGACGCGCTGCTTCACGTTTCTCAGATTGCAAAAGAGCATATTGAGAAGCCTTCCGATGTATTATCCATTGGACAGGAAATTGAAGCCCAGATTGTTGACTTCAATGAAGAAGAAAAGAAAATCAGCCTGAGCATGAAAGTTCTGTTAAATGCGGAAGAAGAACCGGAAGCTGCCATGGATCCGGAAGTGTCGGAGGCCATGGAAGAACAGGAATAAGAATATATGCTTGGGGATTATAACCAGTTTAAAAAGAAGGTCTACGATCTGACGCGGATAGATTTGAGCGCATACAAAGAAAGCCAGATGCGCAGGAGAATAGATACGTTGATTTCCAAAAACGCTATTCTTTCTTATGATGCGTATCTGGGACTGATTACAAAGAACAAAGAGAAGATGGATCAGTTTGTCAATTATCTGACAATCAATGTCTCTGAGTTTTATCGTGACGCGGAACAATGGAAGGTAATGAAAGAAAAAGCAATACCGGAATTGATTCAGAGATTTGGAAAAAATCTGAAAATCTGGAGCGCGGCCTGTTCAACCGGAGATGAACCGTATTCTCTTGTTATGGAGCTTTCAAGGTATCTGCCGTTGCCGCAAATCAGAGTTGTTGCGACCGATATTGACAGGCAGGTTCTGGATGCCGCACGTATGGGGCTTTACAATGAAAAAAGCATTGCGGGCGTTCCGGAAGAATTTAAGAGAAAATATTTTAAAAAAATAGGAGATTCCTATCAGATTTCGCATGACATCAAATCCCGGGTGGAGTTTAAGCAGCATAACCTGTTAGAAGACGCTTATCCGTTTGGGTACCATATGATTGTCTGCCGGAATGTGATGATATATTTTACGGAAGAAGTGAAGATAGAGCTTTATAAGAAGTTCCATAAAGCGTTGGTGAAAGATGGAATTTTATTCATTGGAAGCGCGGAACAGATTTTGGATTATAAGGAATTAAATTTTCACAGAAAAAATGCCTGTTTTTTTTCTAAGATTGGTTAATGAATAGCCGCTCTGGGATCAGGGCGGCTTTTTTCTATGTGCGCCCAGTATGGGCGCAATCTAATCGGTGAAAGTCCGTAACACACCCTGGTAGTGGGAAGTGTATAGCCAAGAGCAAGGGTGTCCATCGTGAGGTGGAATCTGAAGAAAGCTGGA
>CATOKN010000350.1 GCA_951800425.1 uncultured Lachnospiraceae bacterium | reverse complement strand
TCTTCATCGTCTCCACTTTTTTTTCACAAAAAAAACATGGCCATACAGCCATGCTTTTGTTTGTCTAAAAAGAGAAACCCCATGTAAACAGGCAATTGTAAGGCGAAAACGCTGACTGCTTCCAATCAGCATCCGGGCAAACTCCTGGCGTATCAAGCGCGTAGCAATTCAGGTATTTTCTGCCCAAATATGCCGCGCAAACGCTGCCCGTGCAATATTTATTTTGCCGCTTTCTCCATTACAACCACATTTAACATCAAAATTCCTCCTGAAATTCAATTTTTTTCAATTATATACGGGAAGTTCTGATTTGTCAAGCTTCCTGAGCAGATGTTCCCATTTGTCCATTTCTATTTTATTTTTACTTTCTTTGTCTTAAAGCTGCCGGTATATGTCTGCCCTTTATACTTCTTATAGGCTTTTACCGTAAAGTAATACGTTTTTCCGGATTTCAGCTTTGTCTTGGTATAGCTGGTCTTCTTGATATTTTTTAACTTTTTCCAGGATCCTTTCGCCTTGGTTTTATATAAAACCGTATAACCGTCGGCTCCTTTTACCTTATTCCATCTTATAGTCGCCTTTTTCTTTCCTGCTTTCACTTTAAAATTTACGCTTTTCGGCGCCGTTGCCGTATCCACAGAAACGTACGTCTTGCTGTAAACCGTCCCTTTTCCCTCCGGCTTTACAAACGCCCTGACTGAAAACCGGTATTCTTTTGCCGGAGTCAGGCCTTTTATCGTATAAGAAACTTCTCCTGGCAAAAGCGTTGCTTTCGTTTCCCACGCTTTTTTTGTTTGATTGTATTGATAAACTTCATATCCCGCCGCACCGGAAACCGCATTCCAGGTCAGCGTCACATTTTTAGCAGTGGAAGCGGCAGATAATCCCGTCACATCCGAAACACTCTGTCCGTCTGTGGAGTTCTGGTTCCCTCCAGACTGATCTCCTTTGTTGATTTTCTCAATCTCCTGAATAATCTCATCCGCCGATTTATAACCCAGCGTAATTTTCCGTACTCTGTTATATTTGTCAATGATAATAATAAATGGGAACGCGCCTTGTGTGTGATTCTCAAGTCCAATATACATCATGCCATACTTGTAATTGAGATAGGCTTCGTCATGGCAGAAGATAATCTTTCCGCCCGGATAATTCTTTGCAAATTCCTCTGTCTTAGACTTACTCGCTCCATACAAATCCGCATAAATCACCCGAATGTCAGAACGGTTCACCCAACTGCTTTTGTCGATTTCAGCCAAAGTTCCCGCCGTAACCGGACAGCCCGTATTTCCAAAAAGCAATACCGTAGTCTCGTTTGGATTCGCTTTTGTGGAAATCGTTGCGCCATCTATGGTTTTTAATCCATAAGCAAAATTTTCATAGCCTTCGCCGGAGCCGGCGGGAGGCGTCGTACCTCCGGATTCGTCGATGTTTTCAAATTTTTTGATTTCGGCTAAAATTTCATCCGCCGTCTTCTGGCCCATCAATAAACTCCGCGCTTTATTATTTTTGTCAATCAATACAATAACCGGATACTCTCCGTCCACCCCTGCGCCGAAAAGACTCAGATACGAAATCATAGCGTCCGGGATTCCATAATCTTCGTCATAGCAAAAGATCATTTCCTCGCATTGATACCCCTCTTCGTAGGAAATAACTTCCTCTTTTGAATGTCCGTTGGTCTCGGCAAAAATCACGCGAATATCCGAACGATGCACCCAGTTGCAGGAAGAAATGCTGTTTAATGTCTTTCTTGTATAGCCACACCTCGTATGACCGAAAATCAGCGCCGTAGTCTGCCCCGGATTCGCCGTTGTGGATATGGAAGCATCTTTTGTAGACGTAAATGTATGCGCAGGATTGTTATACTCCGCCGCCTGTACTTTTGTTCCCGTCATAATACCCATCCCGCAAAACAACAGCATGAAAAAAACTGCAATCGCATGCGGCATATGCATCTTGATAAATCTCTTTTCTTTCATCTTATACCCTCTTTCTGTCTGACAAA
>CATOKN010000349.1 GCA_951800425.1 uncultured Lachnospiraceae bacterium | reverse complement strand
TCATACAGCCAGCTGTCAAACATCTGCAGGCCATAAATCAGGCCTTTGGGATAAGAACCAAAATCGGATTCCCGATACCGGAATTCCGCGCTGTTGATTCCGGCTAAAACAGATTTCTTATTCAAACCGCCGTCCGCCTGTTCTTTCAAAACCTGCCGAATCACTTCTGCAAACCGTTCTTCCTCGCTGCGGTTGGAATTTTTTGCCACAATGGAAAAAAACGGCTGATATGTCCCGTTGTCATAAGAGCCCATAATATCTTTGCCGATTCCCGCGTCAATCAGGGCTTTTTTCAAAGGAGCCCCCGGCGCGTTTAACAGGGCGTAATCCAACACTTCAAACGCCTGATACAGCTTTTTATCCAAAGATGTGCCAATCGCCATATTATAGGAAAGATATGCGTTGTCTTTTAACGGCTCGCTGCTTGCAACCGGATATTTTTTGCTGATTTTGCGGACAGACGAAAACGACTTTTGCTTTTCTATTGCAGAATCAATTGATATTTTTTCATAATGAGAAAGATACGCTTCATCCAGCCATTTCAGTTTTTCTTCTATATCCATATCTCCATACAGATAAATATAGGAATTGCACGGATGATAATATCTTTTGTGAAAATCCAGATAGTCTTCGTAGGTCAAATCCGGAATACATTCCGGATCTCCTCCGGACTCGTTTCCATAAGCGGTATCCGGAAACAGAGAATTTAAGATTTCTCTTTCCAAAACTCCTTCCGGAGAGGAAAACGCCCCTTTCATTTCATTATAAACTACGCCGTTTAACGTAATCGGCGCGTCCTTTTCTTCCAGTTCATAATGCCAGCCTTCCTGTTTAAAAATTTCTTCTTTTTTGTAAATATTCGGATGCAGAACGGCATCCATGTAGACGTCCATCAGATTTTGAAAATCTTTATCGTTGCAGCTTGCCACCGGATATACGGTCTTATCCGGATATGTCATCGCATTTAAAAAAGTGTTTAAAGAGCCCTTTACCAATTCTACAAAAGGATCTTTGGCGGGAAACTTCGCAGAGCCGCAAAGCACCGTATGCTCCACAATATGAGCCACGCCGGTACTGTCTTTTGGCGGAGTGCGAAATCCAATATAAAACACTTTATTTTCATCATCGTTTGATACGACGGCAATCTTTGCGCCGCTTTTTTTATGACGAAAATAATATCCTTTCGCGTTCATATCCGTAAGATTTTTTTCTTCTTCCAGTTTGTACCGTTCCAATAAGTCCTGATTCACAGTTTCAATTCCTCCGTTTTGCTGTTTTTCATCTATATTATGAAAAGAGGGTGTTTGAAACACCCTCTTATGGTTATTCTTTCTTATATTTCATTTCATTATGTAACTTAAGAACAATATTACGACAAACGTATCACGTTTTCTGCCTGCGGCCCTTTTGCTCCTTCGACTACTTTAAACTCAACAGCTTCGCCGTCCTTCAACTCTTTGAAACCGTCCATTTGTAATGCAGAATAGTGAACGAAAATGTCATTCCCTTCTGCATCTGAAAGAAATCCATAACCCTTCTTTGCGTTAAACCATTTTACAGTACCTTGCTGCATAATACTTCCTCCTAAACACTTGTTTATTAGAATATTTTTGTGATTGCCTCACGGTGTTTAGATTAGCATATATTACCATGCCTGTCAACCAAAAAAGGGTGAAAATGTTGACGAAAAAAGTTGCAAAAAACTGTCAAAAAAACGAACCTGAGCGACCGTGTATTTTTACGAAAACATCACAAAATAATTGTAATTGCAGCATAATTCCTTTATAATAATCGTGCTGTTATGAATCTGAAAAGGAGAAATTTTACTATGATAACGAAACGAATAGACCTTCACGTACATTCCACTGCGTCCGACGGCACGCTTACTCCAACCGAGCTGGTTTCGGAAGCCAAAAAGAATGGACTTCTGGCTTTTGCACTGACCGATCACGACACGGTTGACGGCATTGCGGAAGCAAAAGCCGCTGCAAAAGACGCTGGCATTGAGC
>CATOKN010000348.1 GCA_951800425.1 uncultured Lachnospiraceae bacterium | reverse complement strand
GCTTTAACGTGTCATGGTGATACAGGGGATGGTCCAGTAAAATATCGTAAAAGGGGGCGTGGATTTGATCTAGAAAATAACTGCCGTCTTCCATTTTTAACCTGGGAAGTTCCGAGTTAAAATCGATCACGGCGTCAAACGTCCGGTGAACAAAGCGTTCCATGGCTTCGGGAGGTTCCTGTTCGGAAGAAAAAAATTCGATTTCCGCACCGCGTTGCGCCAGAGCTTTGGCCAGGGCGTTCGCAAAATAAAAGTAGGAATTGTAGCAGACAGGTTTTAGGGCGAATATGAGAAATTGTTTCATGGCAAGGGCTCCTTTCCTTTGATATGGATTTATTGTTATGGATTCCGGAGAGTTTGTCAATGGTTTTCCTTATAAATAGAAGAGGAAAAAAATTTTGCCGGGTTGCACGATTTTATTTGTATGTTATAATTTAAGAAACAAAGGAGAAATGAATGGGAGATACAAAAATACAGTGGCATCCTGGATTTGTAGCAGCGATGAATTTAGAATTTGCCGAAAACAAAGAAGATTTGGAATTTCAAAAGGAATACAATCTGAACACCAAACCTTTGGAAATTGATTTGCTGATTATTAAGAAAAGGGCGTCTATACAAATTTCAAATGAAATCGGAAAATTTTTTCGGGGACATAATATTTTAGAATATAAGTCGCCGGAAGATCATCTCGACATAGACGCGTTATATAAAGCAATGGCGTACGCAAGTCTTTACAAAGCGTATGGGAATTCGCTGGATGAAAGAAAAGCGGAAGACATTACCGTAACGATGATTCGGGAGGCAAAGCCGGAAAGTTTGTTTCGGTATTTGAAAGAGCATAACTATAAAATCCAAAGCTCATATCAGGGCATTTATTATATTACCGGAAATCTCTTGTTTCCAACGCAGATTGTCGTATCAAGAGAATTGAATTTGTCGGAGCATATCTGGATTGGCTCTTTGTCACAGAAAATGAAAAAGCAGGATATGAGAGAATTATTTATAAGGGTTCAGAAGCTGGACAGTAAATTTGAAAAGGAGCTTGCAGATTCTGTGCTTCAGGTGAGCATTGAAGCGAATAAAGAGGTAATGGAGAGCTGGAAAGGAGATGGGGCTATGTATGAAGCATTATATGAGATTATGAAGCCGGAGATTTTAATAAGGGAAAAAGAGCGGGAAGAAGCGGGATTGCAAAGAGGATTGCAGAGAGGATTACAGCAGGGCATGCAGCAAGGTATGCAGCAGGGCATACGGGGAGCTGTGGGGATGCTTCGCAGTCTGGGCCATTCAGACAGTGAAATCAAAGAGAAAATGATGGAAGCATACGGACTTTCCGAGAAAGAAGCGGAAAATTATATGCAGCTTTCGTTATAAACCAGTATAAAACGGGAAAAGCTCATGTTAGGATGCATGGGCTTTTCTTTTTTGCAGAAAAAGAAGTTGAACCATTTTCTGCCAAGTAGTATAATACGGTAGAATGCACAGACGAGGAGGTAATTCATGTTAGAATTAAGAAATATATCATATGAAGTGGAAGATGACAGAGAAAGCCGTGAAATATTAAAAAACGTCAGTCTTGTCATTGACAATCATTTTGTTGCAATTACAGGTCCAAACGGAGGGGGAAAATCTACTCTGGCAAAAATTATCGCGGGCATACTGACTCCTACGTCCGGAGAAATCTTTTTAGACGGGAAAAATATAACGGGCATGAATATTACGGAACGCGCCAAGGCGGGAATCAGCTATGCGTTTCAGCAGCCGGTTCATTTTAAAGGGCTGACGGTAAAAGATCTGGTTTCCATTGCGGCGGGGCGCGCAATGAAAGTATCTGAAATCTGCGACATCCTTTCGGAAGTAGGGCTGTGCGCAAAAGAATATATTGACAGGGAAATCAACGGAAGTTTATCCGGCGGGGAATTAAAGCGGATTGAAATTGCCATGATAACGGCAAGAAGCACAAGGCTTTCTATTTTTGACGAACCGGAGGCCGGCATTGATCTTTGGAGCTTTAACAGCCTGA
>CATOKN010000347.1 GCA_951800425.1 uncultured Lachnospiraceae bacterium | reverse complement strand
ATCCAATTACATAAACGGTATATTCCGTATCTTCCTCAAGACCGCTGATGGTATAACGGTTCTCGTCTATCTTTCCGGTTCCCGCCACAGTCTGAGTAAATCCTTCCACAACAGGCTGAAATTCCTTATCCTGAGTTTTTTTGTAATATACCATATAACCGTTTGCGTCATCCATGTCTTTCCATGACACGCTGAGCGAACGAAAACCGCCGGTAGCCGTAACATTATCCGGTGGAGCCGGCAGCTTTTCAGGCTTTGGCTCGCCAATTTGTACATTGGACCACGGGCTGCTCCAGTCGCCGTTTACCGAACGCACTTTCACCGTATATTTTTCAAAATTTTTCATCGGCTTATCATTGATAGACGTCATTCTGTGACAATTACCTGATACGCGGATAATCTGCGTTTCAATGCCTTCTGATTTTTTCACCGGCCCCTGAATATAAACCTCATATCCCGTTACGTTTTTCTGGGCACTCCAGGAAGCCACAAGGCCGGAGTTCACAGACTCTAACGTATTGAGCGTTGGAACGTCAAGCTGCGGAGCCGGAATTCTCTCTTCCATATTATTGACAAATTCTACTTTTGCAATATTGACAAGAGGCTCTGTTTTCTTCGTTCCGGTAATCTTAATCGTTACCCGCTTTACAGCAATCTGCGTGCCAAAATCAAGGACAAGCGCGCCGTTTGCTTCTACATTTACCCTAGCGGCAGCCCGGCTTGCGGCGCGCCTTACCAGAGCAAGGCTCTCTTCCATCCTGTCCCCGTCTGCGGAAGCGGACGCTTTTTCAGGAATTGCTGCGCTTTGTCCGGCAAACGGGATGGAAAGCTCCTGCTCGGCTCCGTTTTCATCCGTATAAATCACAGACGCTTCCCCGCCTGTAATTTCGCTTGCAATATAACCGTCTTCATCCGCCGCCGTGGGCGCATGTATGGCAATTCCCTCAATCGGTACGGACGCCGCGTCTCCTTCCGACAGCACAAAATCCAAAGCCACGGGATTTTCCTCGGAAATGGCTTCTTCGTTCTGCGTTTTCAGTGCAATCGTCCCGGCATTGTTTAAAAAATCAGACAGCGCGCCGTCTGCAATGACGGTTCCGTCCGCCGGATTCGTACTCAAAACCAGGCCCAGCTTTTCCACCTGAGACTTCTGGCTCTGGCTTTCGCCAATGCTCTGCACCGCGTACTGTAAATCCGCCATATCGACTTTTCCGTCTCCGTTTAAGTCTTCTTTCATACTCTGCTGATGATTCCGAATGGCGTTTAAAATCAGACCCGTATCTTTCTGATCTACGACCGCATCCTGATTTACATCTCCAATGCAAATCCATCCCGGAGCGGCAAAGCCTTCGTTTTCATTTTTCACGGAAGAAACCACGATTTTCGTAATCCAGTCTTCTTCCACATGAACATCCTGCGTGTAGCCGGCAAATTTGTCCGCTGCAACTTCTACTTTGTAATCTCCTGCCGGCGCCAGAAATCTTGCCGTTTTAGAAGCAGACGCCTCTTCCGTAAATTCAAGCGTCTTTTGTTCCATGATTTTTCCGTCGCCGCTTAACTTTACGCTGACTTTGCCCTGATATGGAAACAGACGCGAAGAACGGATTTCTACATCCAAAATGCTTCGCGTCTCTTGTGCCAGCGTCCCGGCCTTTGTCCCAATATCAGCTCCGTACGCCGGCATGGAAGTTCCCAGCCAGGTCTGCACAGCTATGCAGCCAGTAAGCAGCATTGCCAATACTTTCTTCATCCTTTTGTCCTCTCCTTAAAAATAGTGATAATTGGACTAATATTATAACACATTCTCCCATTTTTTTACAATCCTTTTTTCCGCTTCCAAAACTTATGCAAATAAAAAAAGCCCAAAAAGGCTAAAAAAATAAATGCCCGCGACCGGAATCGAACCGGTACTGTATCGCTACAACAGGATTTTAAGTCCTGCGCGTCTGCCAGTTCCGCCACGCGGGCATTTCAAACACATGCTATTTTTGTCAATGGGCAGAGGTGGATTCGAACCACCGAAGCAATTTGCAGCAGATTTACAG
>CATOKN010000346.1 GCA_951800425.1 uncultured Lachnospiraceae bacterium | reverse complement strand
CGCTGCTTCCGGAGTCAGTGACGGAGCAGGAGATTCGTGAGATGGTGCGTCAGGCGGAAGAGGTTTGTCAAAAAGAAAACGTGCAGATTATCGGCGGTCATACGGAAGTAACTACGGCAGTCAATCGGCCCGTTCTTACCGTTGCAGGAGTTGGAAAAGCAAAGCAGGGACATTTGATTTCCACATCCGGCGCAAGGAGCGGCATGGACATTGTCATAACAAAATGGGCGGGTTTGGAGGGAACTTCAATTCTGGCAAAAGAAAAGCAAAAAGAGCTTGCCGCGCGTTTTAGCGAAAATTTTATTTTGCGGGCGCAGCAGTTTGATCAGATGATTTCTGTTTTGCCCGAGGCTGCCGTTGCCGTAAAGTATGGCGTAGGCGCAATGCATGACGTAACGGAGGGCGGCGTGTTTGGAGCCCTTTGGGAGATGGCGGAAAGCTCTCGTGTCGGACTGGAAATTGAATTAAAAAAGATCCCATTAAAGCAGGAGACAGTGGAAATCTGTGAATTTTTTGGTCTCAATCCATATGCGCTGATTTCTTCCGGCGCTATGCTGATGGCGTCTGAAGATGGAAACGGGCTTGTTATGGAGCTGAAAAAGGCCGGCGTTCCGGCATGCATAATCGGAAAAGCGACCAGTGGGAACGACAGGGTTTTGTTAAATGGAGAAGAGCGCAGATTTTTAGAGCCGCCCGGAGCAGACGAGCTTTATAAGGCGGTATCGCATCAGGGGCAATAGAAAAGGAGAAGTGGCATGCGGGAAAAAATTCTAACTTTTATAGAAAAAAACAGCCGGATTGATTTAAAAGATCTGGCAATTATGCTTGGCGTAGATGTAACGACGGTGCTTGGCGAGTTAAAAGCGATGGAAGACGAACATATTATCTGTGGATACCATACGCTGATTAACTGGGAAAAGACAGGCATCGAGAAAGTAACGGCCATGATTGAAGTCCGGGTTACGCCTCAAAGGGGGATGGGATTTGATAAAGTAGCGGAGCGGATTTACAATTATCCGGAAGTCGAATCGGTATATTTAATATCCGGCGGATTTGATTTGATGGTGATTCTGGAGGGAAAAACGCTGCGGGAAGTATCTCAGTTTGTTTCCGATAAGCTTTCTCCACTGGAATCCGTGCTTTCCACAAAGACAAATTTTATTCTCAAAAAATATAAAGATCACGGTACAATCATTGCAGAGCCCGCCAAAGATGAAAGGATGAAAATAACGCCATGAGAAATCCATTGTCAAAAATAATCGTAGGAATTCAGCCTTCCGGCATTCGGAAATATTTTGACATTGTCAATGAAATGGAAGAAGCCATTTCTCTTGGCGTTGGCGAACCGGATTTTGACACCCCCTGGCACATTCGGGACGAAGGAATTTATTCGCTGGAGAAGGGCAGGACATTTTATACTTCAAACGCGGGCCTGAAAGAATTAAAGATAGAGATTGCAAAGTATCAGAAAAGAAAGTTTCAGACGGATTACGATTATGAACATGAAGTTCTGGTAACGGTAGGCGGCAGCGAGGCGATTGACGTAGCTATGCGCGCCATGCTGGATCCGGGAGATGAAGTCATCATTCCACAGCCCAGCTTTGTCTGTTATCCTCCCTGCGCCATACTGGCGAACGGCGTTCCGGTTATTTTGGAATTGAAAGAAGAAAATGAGTTTCGTCTGACGGCAAAGCAGCTTGAGGAAGCGATTACGCCGAAAACAAAGCTTCTGGTGCTTCCATTTCCCAACAATCCTACGGGTTCCATTATGGAAAAAAAAGATTTGGAAGAGATTGCGAAAGTCGTTATCCGGCATGATTTGTATGTGCTGAGTGATGAAATTTACGCGGAACTTACCTACGGAGAACATCCGCATGTGACGATTGCATCCCTGCCCGGAATGTGGGAGCGGACAATCGTCATCAACGGTTTTTCCAAGGCTTTTGCCATGACGGGATGGCGTCTTGGATATGCCTGCGGTCCCAAAATTATTCTGGAACAGATGGTAAAAATTCATCAGTATGCCATTATGTGCGCGCCGACGACAAGCCAGTATGC
>CATOKN010000345.1 GCA_951800425.1 uncultured Lachnospiraceae bacterium | reverse complement strand
GCGCTCACCACGGCAGAAAATGTTTCCCCCTGTATTCTCTGGATAGACGAGATTGAAAAGGGCTTATCCGGGGCGGCGGCAGGCTCCGGCGACGGGGGCGTATCCACGAGGATGGTGGGGCAGTTCCTTTTCTGGATGCAGGAATGCAGGAAGCAGGTATTTGTAGTAGCCACGGCGAATGACGTCTCGATGCTGCCCTCAGAGCTGCTGCGCCGGGGGCGGTTTGACGAACTGTTTTTTGTGGATTTGCCGACGGCGGACGAGCGGCGGGATATTTTGTCTCTGTATATGAGAAAGTATCTTGGGCTTGAATTTGACGGGGAGTTTGCAGACAGGATTGTCCAGATAAGCGAGGGATTTACCGGGGCAGATTTGGAGTCAACAGTCCGTGACCTGTCTTACCGGACAATCGCAAATGAAAACTTTGTGTTGAGTGCAGAGAATATAATTACGGCCTTTAACAATGTCGTGCCGCTTTCGCAGACGAGCCCGGAGAAAATAGAATCCATCAGGGACTGGGGAAAAGAACGCGCAGTTCCTGCTTCCGGCAAGCCTATCGGTGGGGAAGAGCTGGCTCAGAAGAAGAACGGTCCAAAGACAAGGAAGGTTCTGGTCTGAAATTACCCGGCAGGCGCAGGGACATACGGAATTAAGAAAAAGTATTATGGATTAGGTGAGAGGGAATGGATATGATGAAAAGAATAAAGAAGATGATAATTGTATTTTTTACAGTACTGACTGTAGTTTGCTTTTTTGGCATAAATACGAAAACAGTATATGCAGATCAAACTTATAGTTACAAATATAAAAAAGTAAAAGTTAAAAAAGAAGGATTTTATTATCTTTCAAATAAGGATAAGTCAAAAAAGGCGAATACAAATATTTATATGACAAAGAAGAAGAGCAGTAAAGGGAAATACACCCTGGAATTACCTCCCCAAAATGTGATGAATATTCCAAGGGGCGGGCGCGTGCTCTTGTATCTAAAAAAGGGTACGTACTACATTGCACAGGAGCTTGGGGACTATGATATCAGTGTGAAGAAGATGCGTTTCAATAGGAAAACTTCGCTGAAATACGCCGGAAAAAATGCGGATATCATAAAAGAGAATTCCTATTTCAGCGTTGCGGGGGATATTAAAAATAAAACGGTGTATTTGAAGCTTAAAGCTGCGAAAAGCGGAGTTATTGAGGTTTCATATGGAAATGTAACGCTGTGTGACGCCAGGAAAAAAGAACTCAGCAGAAAAGCGACAGGAGAAGATGATAAGTTCGGAATCCAGAAAGGGAACACATACTACCTGAAGCTTACCAATATGAAAAGAAGTATAGAGATAAAGTATGAATACTGGAATTCTTATGGATATGAACACAATTTTGACAACATTATTTACGGAAAGAATAAAGGAAATGCAGTGAGCTTAAACAGCTTTTATTCCGACGGTTTGGCGTGGGTACGCGGTTTAGTTGGACTGCACGGCGCGGAAGAGCACTGGTATGTCTATGAAAATCAGGGAAGCGAGGGGACAACGGAAATTTCGTATAAAATTATGGACTTGTGCGGAAAACAGAAAGACGGGGTGGAAATCCATGTCTACGACCCGCAGGGAAGAGAAGCGGTGCGCGAAGGCGAGGAGTGGAAACGGATATATTACCCGGTTGAATTGAAAACCGGGGAGAAGGCGTATGTACAGGTGAAAGCGAAAGCGGGAAGTCCGGCTATGTATGATTTGAATGTGCATTAAAATGGAAAGATAGAAGGAAAGTTATAGATTATTTGAAAATAGTAGGAGAAAATGCAGAGGCTTATGATTTAGGAGGAAAAATGAGAGGAAGATGGGGAAATAAGGTTGTTGGAACGGCGGTGGCTCTGGGGCTGGTTTTGCTATCTCAGACAGCTTTTAAAATGGGAGTCGTGGGGGCAGCGGGAGAAACACTGTCAAATCCACGCATTGAAAAGGATGACCGCATGGAGGCAAAACAGAAGGTAACGTATGATTGTGTGTGGTTTGGCAGTTATCCACAGGCAGAAGTGATTCCAAGTAAATCATATACTGCGTTAGAT
>CATOKN010000344.1 GCA_951800425.1 uncultured Lachnospiraceae bacterium | reverse complement strand
CTGTACCGGAATCCCTGATGGACGCCGTCATCGGCGTCAGCGGATCTTCTCCGGCTTACGTCTATATAATGATAGAAGCTATGGCGGACGCTGCCGTTGCAGACGGAATGCCAAGAGTCCAGGCATACAAATTTGCCGCTCAGGCCGTATATGGAGCCGCAAAAATGGTTTTGGAAACAGGAATGCATCCGGGAGTATTAAAAGACGCCGTCTGTTCTCCAGGCGGCACGACGATTGCCGCCGTTGCAAAATTAGAAGAAACAGGCATGAGAAACGCCGTTATCCGCGCGCAAAGATGCTGCGTCGCAAAAGCAAAAGAGATGAGCAAGAAATAATACAAACGCCCTGTATGCCATATCTGGCGCGCAGGGCGTTTTTGTATGCAGTATTTTCAAAATCTTTATGCTGTCATTTGCGCTATGTCCGGCGTATCATCGTCTCCGCTAACGCTCCATCTTCCAGAAAAATGCGCTATATCCCGGAAGTCTGCTTCCTCCTCCAAAATCGTGGTCTGCTCCGCTGATCAAATCCACCGCCATGCCGCATCCGGCGTCAAAATGCGCGTGATATTCCTCCGAAGAAGCATTGATTGCCACCAATACGCGTTCCGTATCTGTTTTCCGTTCAAAAATGCACTGCTGATTCGTCAGTACAACAGAGCGGAAGCTTCCATAATTGAGCGCGCTGGAATTTTTCTTTGCTTCGGCAAGCTTTGCAATCCAGTCGCAAAGCTCGTGTTCCTTTGGCTCTTCAAAGCATGCGCGAAGCGCCGGGTCTCCTTCTTCTTTCTTTGCTTTCGCACCCCATTCGCTTCCATAATACACGCAAGGAATGCCCGGCATGCCAAACGCCAGCGCGTAAATCAACGGCAGATGCTTTTCGTTGGAAAGATTTGAAGCAATTCTTGTGACGTCATGATTATCCACAAAAGAAAGCATGTGCTGTCCCTTATAAAGCGTCCAGTCCTCCGGTCCAAACTGGCGCAGCAGCGAATGCACAATTTCAAACAGGTTCATGGAATTAAAACTGGAAAATAAGCCTTTGTAGCATTCGTAATTCGTAACGGAATGCAGCATTTGCGGATTCATCCACTGATTGTAATCCCCATGCAGCGTTTCTCCCAGCAAAAAGAAGTCTTCTTTCAATCCATCCGTGAAAGCACGAAGCCGCCGCAGAAAATCGTGCGTCAGGCAGTATGCCACGTCAAGGCGCAGCCCGTCTATATCGTATTCTTCTACCCAGCTTTTTACGGCTGAAAAAATATGCGCTACAACATCCGGATGAGAAAGATTTAACTTCACCAAATCATAATTGCCCTCCCATCCCTCGTACCAGAGTCCGTCGTTGTAATTGGAATTCCCGCCGAAATTGATATGAAACCAGTCTTTATACGGAGAATTCTCCCTGTTTTGCAAAACGTCCTGAAACTGAGTAAATCCCCGTCCCACATGATTAAATACGCCGTCTAACACCACTTTAATTCCGGCTTCATGCAGCGCGGCGCAGACTTCTTTAAAATCTTCGTTCGTCCCAAGGCGGCAGTCAATTTTCTGATAATCTCTGGTATTATATCCGTGCGTATCGGATTCAAAAACGGGAGAAAAATAAATTGCATTCATCCCCAGACGTTTCATATGGGGAATCCAGTCTGTTACCTTTCGGATTCTGTGTTCTAAAATTCCGTCATTTTCATAAGGCGCCCCGCAGAACCCCAACGGATAAATCTGATAAAAAACGCTTTCATATGCCCACATATGCTTTCCTCCCTGATTTAAATAAATTGATTTGTTGTCTGATCGTAGCGGTATTGAATCGCCGCCAGCTTCTCTGTCAGCGCTTCCATCGAAACATCGTTCGACTGGCAAAATTCGAAAAGAGATTCATACGAATCCCTCAGCTGAGTATTGACATAGCTAAGCAGCATGACGGGATCGTTTGGCAGATTCCCCATATTATCCCCTTCTTTCCACGCCATACTTTTTCTCCAGCTCTTTTACGGCTTTCATATAAGCGTCCTGCTTTTTTTGTTCCAGCAGCTTTTCCGAAAGCTGATCTTTGACCGAATCAAACGCGACTGTC
>CATOKN010000343.1 GCA_951800425.1 uncultured Lachnospiraceae bacterium | reverse complement strand
GGCGTCGAACGGCCGTCCGATTGTGATCAAAGTAAACGGAGAATATACGGATTATGTAAAGCCGCTGCATGCCGGGGATATGATTGAAATTTACTGGGAAGAGAAGTAGGAAGATGGAATTATTCAGTATTGCCAGCGGAAGCAGCGGAAACTGCATTATGGCGGGCCAGGGAGACGGACGGCTGTTAATTGACGCGGGCGTCAGCGGAAAACGAATTGAGCAGGGGTTAAATGCATTGGGATACAGAACTTCCGATATGAAGGGAGTTCTGGTAACTCATGAGCATATGGATCACATCAGCGGACTTGGCGTGATTGCAAGAAAGCATGGCATTCCTATTTATGCTTCTCAGGGAACGAAAGAAGCGATTTTAAAGACAAAATCGGTCGGCGAGGTGGATGAATCTTTATTTCATGTCATTCGTGCGGACGAAGCGTTTTGGATTGGGGATTTGAAAATTGAGCCGGTAAAAATTTCCCATGATGCGGCGGAGCCGACGGCATATATGATCAGATGTCAGGACAAGTCGGCCGGAATCATTACCGATCTTGGTACATATGACGACTATATCATCGAAAAGCTAAAAGGCGTAAACCTTTTGCTGCTGGAAGCAAATCACGACGTGAATATGCTTTTGACGGGGCCGTATCCCTATTTTTTAAAGCAGAGGATTCGGGGCGGATTGGGACATTTGTCCAATGAGCTTTGCGGACAGCTTTTGGGAAAAATACTGCACGATGACTTTGGCGCAGTGATGCTTGGACATTTGAGCAAAGAAAACAACTTTCCGGATTTGGCCTATGAGACGGTGCGTCTGGAAATTACAATGAGCGATTGTCCGTATACGGGAAATGATTTTCCGATATGCGTGGCGGCAAGAGATCGTGTAACCAAAATGCCGTCGTTTTGATGATATTTTTTAAGTAAGAATTCTTTGTTTTTCAAAAATTTTATGATATAATGCAAAGGGAAAGGGTTTATCCATTGACGGTGTAAGCAGAGAATTCTGTCAATGGAGTGAGCGCTTTTTCTTTGTTATTATAAAAAATAATGGAAAAGGAGAGGTTAAAACGTGGTCGGAAAAAGAGCAAATTCCCCGCGGCGGGGAATCAGACGAAGTCTTAATTGGAGAATATTGAGAAGCACGACGCTTAATATTCTGGTGTTGGTTGTGATATGCTGCGCGATTATGGCAAAATCGATGCAGTCGCTTGCAGACAGTATTTTGCTGGATACCTTACAGCCTATGGCAAGGCAGTCGGCAAAAACGGTGGAAGCCAATATTCATATGCTGGCGGACAGGATGATGAAGATTGCGGGAGATTATCGTATGAATCCGGACGATGCCGGAATGATTCAGGCCAGCCGGGGCGAGGTTTTGGAAGAAGCGGCTGAGATTTATGAGCTGTATACGATTGCATTGTACGATTTAAATGGAAAACTGATTCAGGGAATTGACGATGCGCCTAAGGAGCTGAATGAAAGCTTTTTTTCTTATCTGAAAGAGACGGATAACCTGACGACGGATGCTTCTACGATTTTTGGCGAAAAACTTGGAATTACAATGGGAATGCCGGTAAAAACCGATGGGGAGACGGCGCTGTACGTCGTGGGCGTGTATAAATATGACGCGTTAAATGATGTGATTGAAAGCATCAATCTGGGCAAAAATGGAATTGCTTACATGGTCAATCGCGAAGGAAGCGTTACGGCGCATCTGGAAGAGTCTCTCATTCTGGAGCAAAGCACGCTGGGAGAACTCAGCCATGGAAACGAGGAGTATCTGAGCGGCGTTACTGCGGGAGAGACGGGAGCCACAGAATTTTCGGTGGACGGAAAGAATATACTGGCGGCATTTTCACCTGTCCGTGGGACGCAGTGGTCGTTAGTCATTCAGATTCCAAAATCAGATTATGACAGTCTGATTAACGAGGCGGTTATGGCGGCGATATTATTTACCGCGGCAATTCTTGTCGTATCTATTTTGCTTGTTCTGCAGCTGGCGCGTTCGATCTCCCGGCCGGTAAAAAGCGTAACGGGCAGAATGGTGGCGCTTTCCGATGGAGATTTGCACACGGAGGTGGCGCATGTC
>CATOKN010000342.1 GCA_951800425.1 uncultured Lachnospiraceae bacterium | reverse complement strand
GTAGAAGGATTTCTACATACCAAGCATTTGAAAAAATACTGTCTGCGTCTTACTCTGTTTGCATTTCTTTCTGAAATTCCATTTGATCTGGCATTTTACCATACCATGTTTTACTGGGACAGCCAAAATGTGTTTTTTACGCTTTTGATTGGACTGATCACGATTTGGGGCGTCGCATACGCCGAAACCGCTCTGCATGCTATGCCTCAAATCCGTTTGCTTTCTCAGGCAGCCGTCACGATTTTCGGAATGGCTCTTGCCTGTTATCTGAAAACAGATTACGCTGAAATCGGCGTACTATCCATCGTTCTGATTTACCTGTTTCACAAGCTCAGGACAATGGCGTCCATTTGCGCCTGCGCCGCCCTCTGTCTGCTCTCCTCACTGGAAGCCTCCTCGTTTGCAGCCGTTTTGCTAATCAAAAGCTACAACGGAACGCGCGGCCTTTCTTTAAAATACGTTTTTTACCTGTTTTATCCGCTGCATCTTCTGCTGCTTCATCTTTTCAGCACGCTCATTTCTTAAAAGCTTCAGCTCACCATGCCTCCTACCGTTCCGGAAAAACAGCAAAGCGCCATCGTCATAATCAAATGCACATAGTCTTTCGTCAATCCTTTGTACAAAAGCAGGGAAACAGCAAACAAAATGACAAAATAAAGCGCGCCGATGAAAAGTCCCCATAAAAACTTCTTATTTTTTCTACGTTTTCCAATGAAAAACCCTCCCAAAAATCCACTGATAACATATACTGCAATCAGCCAGATTTTACTTGCCATTTCCGGCAGTTCTGTCTTGAAAAGCACGGCGGCAAGCAAAAGAAGCAGCAGCATGGTTGTAAAATACATCAAAAACAAAATTTTTACAATATCTTTTATCAGCGTCTGTTCCAAGCGTTCTTGTTCCTTTTTTTGCAAAAAAACACCCCCTCTGAAATCACTATATGATTCCAAAAGGGGAGTTATCCCACATTTTTCAATTTTCATCAGGGATACAGTATTTCTTTGTTATAAAAGTCAGATCTCTTATTCAATTCGTCAAATAAGGTTTCATACCCGTATTTTTCTGCCATCGTCTCTTCCTCAGAAAATAAATTGGTTCCAAGTCCAAGCCGATCGCCTTCAATTTCCACGCCAAGACTTGCAATCACAGACGGAAACAAATCCATCGTAGTAAAGAGCCGGTTTTTTTCTTTTATCGGAGAAACTGCTGAATTTAAAAATATATTAAATACTTTTCTCACAATTTCTCCGTTGTGCTTATCGTATGTATATTCCCCAAAGAAATCCCGCACCATGCTGCAGTGATCCCCGCAAATCAAAACAGACGTATTCTCATAAAAGCTCTGCTGCTTCAGCCAATCTATAAATTCATTTAACTGAACGGAAGAACAGGCCAGTACATTGGCATATTTATGTTCATATGTATTGGGACACAGCTCGCATAAATACCCGCTTGGCGTATGCATATCCGCCGTAAGCATAGAAAAATGAAACGGTTCATCTTCGTTTGCAAGAGTCAGAATCTTTTCCTTTGCATATTCGTAAAGCTTCTGATCCTCAAAGCCCCAGTTTTCATAATAATCAGAAGAAATTTTCCCGTCTCTGACAGCAGCCTTGTAATCCCAAATTTCATAATTGCCATGCTGGCTGAAATACCTGTCCCTTCCTCCGAACTTGGCGTTAGAGCCAAACATGATATAATTTTTATATCCTTCTTTTTCCAGAATATCGCCAAGGGAAACTGCTCCGGGCATAAAATACTCATAATGTCCCATAGCATTGTCCGCGCCGCCTTTATGGTCGTTATACTCAAACAATTTTAAGGGCAAGCCCGCCGTCTCCGCGACCAACCCGGCCACAGTCCAGCCGCTTGCCGGAGCAACGGCCGCTCCCTCAATCAAATCCGACTGGGAAAAACTAACATTTTCCTTTGCCATTTCTGTGATTTCCGGTATATAATTTACCTCAAAAACCCCCCCGTTTTCTACATTTTGCATGGAGGATTCCAGAGACTCCACATAAATGCAAATCAAATTGCGCTTTTTCTCAGGAAACGTAATCTTAAGTTCCCCGGGATTTGCATACTCTTCTTCAATC
>CATOKN010000341.1 GCA_951800425.1 uncultured Lachnospiraceae bacterium | reverse complement strand
GTGCTATACTAAGCGGGTATATGATTTTGTCTGGAGGGACGATTTTGCGGCGGCAAAAAATTTTGCCGTTTCCAAAGCTTCGCATTCTCACGTGATGATTCTTGACAGCGATGAATACATTGAGTTTTTGGATTTGCGGCAGCTGCAAAATCTGATGGCGAAAAATCCAAACAACGTGGGACGCATTCAAAGAATCAATGTTCTCACAAGAGAAAAAGAAGTGCAGGAAAAATCAGAATGGATTAACCGTATTTTTGCGAAAGATCAGTATCGGTATGAAGGCAGGATTCATGAGCAGGTTGCGTCCTTAGACAAAAAGGAATATCAGACCTATTGCGCGCCGGTTACGATTCGTCATACAGGTTACGATCTTCCAAAAGCGCAGAGGGCGGAAAAGGCGAACCGCAATATCTGCCTGTTGAAAAAAGAACTCGAAAGTCTGGAAAGGGCAGGCGAAGCATCTAAAATTCCTTATATTCTCTATCAGCTTGGCAAGGGATATTATATGGACGAATCTTATGAGGAGGCATGCGAATATTTTGACAGGGGCCTGTCTTATGATTTAAACCCCAGGCTGGAATATGTCATCGATATGGTGGAAACATACGGATATGCCCTGATAAACAGCGGACAGTCTCAAAGAGCGCTGTTTTTTGAAAACATTTATGAGGAATTTGGAGCAGGCGCAGATTTTCAGTTTTTGATGGGGCTTATTTATATGAATAACGCGAGGTTTCAGGATGCCATTGGTGAATTTCAAAAAGCCCTGAAGCAAAAAACATGTAAGACAAGCGGCATCAATTCTTATGCGTCTTGTTATAATATCGGCGTAATCTACGAATGTCTGGGGCGCCTGGAAGAAGCCCAAAGCTGGTACGGAAAATGCGATAAGTATTTGCCCGCCGCAGAAAGGCTGCGCGTTCTGGACAGGTAAAAAGCAAAGAGTACATTTGTTCCAATGCTTTTGGAAAAAGAAAGCGCTGCATACGGAAAAGAGGATTGCTATGAACGTGCAAAATGAAAGCGGAGAAAAAGAGTTTTTGCTTATTCTCAATGATGTGATAAAAGACCTGGGAAATATGTCGGAATTTTTTGGAATTAAAATGAGGAATCTGGCGATGGCTTATCATAAATTAACGGAGGAAGAGCAGGAAAGCTGCCTTTCTGTTTTATATGAATTGCTGTCAGACATTTATATTCTGGAAATCAATATGATGGCATCTTTACTGAAAGAATTGAAAGATAAGAAAATTGTTCCCTATATAGAACGAATCTTGTTGTCAGACAAATATGTCTTGTGGCATCGTCTGAATGATTTTCAGCAGCTCAGAATGTTTCTGTTCAGACATTTCATGATAAAAGAAAACGAAAGGTATGAAAGCAGAAATTCTCTGTATGTCAGCCTTTTGCAGCAGATCAGGAGGGAAGCGAAAATAGAGTTTCCTTATATCGCATATAAAAGCCGCAAAAAAAAGATAATACTTGTAGTGGATCAAATCATAAATGAATTTCATGCGCCAACAAAGCGAGTGCTGGCTGTCACAGATTATTACAGGAATTTGGGATACGATGTGGAGTGCTTTGTTTGTCATATGGAAGGCTCAGAGGGTTATTGGGAGTTGGTCGGAGGAATGAGAAAAATGAATTTTATGGATGAGTCCGGGCCTTTTGGGAGATACATGAATGGAATTTATTTTAGAGGATACAATTTAAAATTACATGCCGAAAACTATTTGGAAGAGCTTAAGCAAATCGTTTGCATGATCTGGGGAAAAAAGCCGGAATATATTTTGGAAATCGGAACAGAAACGATTTTGGCTGGCCTGTGCAGTTCCTTTACCACGGTAGTGACGATGGGGTGTACAAAAAATATTCCTGTGACAAACGCGCAGGTGATTGCCGCTCCGGCAAAACACTCGGATAAAGAGAGAAAATTATGGCGGCAGATTTTAGGAGACAGCCGGATTGTCGTGGAAGTGGATCATGTGGTAAATCAACTGGAAAGAGCGGAGCAGGAGTTTTCTTATTCGAAAGAAGATTTTGGACTTTCAGCGGATGCGTTTGTAATCATTCTTGCCGGAAGCAGACTGGATACGGA
>CATOKN010000340.1 GCA_951800425.1 uncultured Lachnospiraceae bacterium | reverse complement strand
GCTTCAATCCGTCCACCGCGCCTCCAAGAAGCTTTGTCGTAATAAAATCATTAAACCTCGCCGCTACAATTCCAATTCTGACATCCTTTGCTACTATTTTTCCTTCCAATGTTCTCATCGTTGATTCTCCTTTTTTTGTTCTTCTATTTTATATTTCGCATGACACAATCGTATCAACTTCTTAATAATCCAGCATGTGTCCCATTTTTTTCTGTTTCGTCTTCATATAATACGCGTCAAACGGCGTCAGCTCCATCTGAATCGGCACCCGCTCTGCAATGCTTAACCCAAACTCCGACAGTCCGTCAATTTTTTTCGGATTGTTTGTCAGAAGACGAAGGCTTTTTACTCCCAGATCGCGCAAAATCTGTGAACCGATATAATATTCTCTCAAATCCTCCTCAAATCCCAGCGCAAGATTTGCCTCTACCGTATCCATTCCCTGATCCTGCAGCTCGTACGCTCTTAATTTATTGATCAGTCCAATGCCCCGACCCTCCTGGCGCAGATACAACAGTATGCCTCTTCCTTCTGCTTCAATCTGGCGCATTGCCGACTGCAGCTGCTGCCCGCAGTCGCACTTCATGGAGCCAAACGCGTCTCCGGTCAGGCACTCGGAATGTACCCGGCACAACAGACGCTCTCCGTCTCCAATTTCCCCTTTCACAAGCGCCACATGATGTTCCCCGTTTAACAGATTGACATAGCCATGGGCCAAAAACTCGCCGTAGCGCGTAGGCATTTTTGTAACGGCCACTTTTTCCACCAGCTTTTCATGCACTTTCCGGTACTCTTTCAGCGCCTGAATCGTTATCATTTTTAATCCGAATTTTTCCGAAAGCTCCATAAGCTCCGGCGTCCGCATCATCGTGCCGTCCTCACGCATAATCTCGCAGCACAGGCCGCATTCCTTTAATCCGGCCAGCCGCATCAAATCTACGGTCGCCTCCGTATGTCCGTCCCGCTCCAATACGCCGTTTTTCTTTGCCAGCAGGGGAAACATATGCCCCGGCCTGCGAAAGTCCTTTGGCCCGGCGCAATCGTCTACGCATTTTCTGGCCGTTATGCCCCGCTCCTCGGCAGAAATTCCCGTCGTCGTCTCTGCCGCGTCAATAGATACGGTAAACGCCGTTTCATGGTTGTCCGTATTTTCCGACACCATCTGAGGCAGCATTAATTTTTCCACAAGCGGTCTGCTCATTGGCATGCAGATCAGCCCTTTCCCATGCACCGCCATAAAATTGACGTTTTCCGTCGTGGCAAATTCTGCCGCGCAGATAAAATCTCCTTCGTTTTCTCTGTCTTCATCATCTGTGACCAGTATGATTTTTCCCTTTCTTAAATCTGAAAGCGCTTCTTCTATCGAACTGTACGCAAACATAGCATCCTCCTTATCGTTTTTTGCAGCGCGTATGCCTTCTGCGAATATATGGTTAAAATCCTGCCCGAACTAAAAACTCTTTCGTCAGAACCGTTTTCTTTTCTGCCGTCTGCTCTTCAAAGGAAAGCAGACGCTCCACATATTTTCCAATAACGTCGTTTTCCAGATTGACCGCGGCTCCGCTTCGCTTTTCCATCAACGTCGTTTCGCTCAACGTATGGGGAATGACGGACACTTCAAACCATTCCCGTTCCGCTCTTGTTACGGTCAGGCTGATTCCGTCTATGGCTACCGAGCCTTTTTCCACAATTCCGCGCAGAATGGAACGATCCGCCGCAATCTGATAGCGGACGGCATTGCCGTCTCTTGTAATTTTTTGAATGATTCCCGTCCCGTCAATATGTCCGGATACGATATGGCCCCCAAACCTTCCGTCCGCGGCCATCGCCCGTTCCAGATTGACGGCGTCGCCAGGCTTTGACTTGCCAAAAGAGCTTCTGGATAAGGTTTCCGGCATAACGTCGGCTGTAAAATCATTGCCGCCGATGTCTGTAACAGTTAAGCATACGCCGTTTACGGCAATGCTGTCTCCCGTCTTCGTTCCCTCCAGCGCTTTTTTTGCCCGGATTTTTAGTCTGCCCGGAGCCAGCTCTAAAATTTTTCCGGTTTCTTCTATGATTCCTGTAAACAAGGCCGCACCTCCCATTCGATGAACAAGTCTTCTTCTATCTGCCGCATTCTGGGG
>CATOKN010000339.1 GCA_951800425.1 uncultured Lachnospiraceae bacterium | reverse complement strand
AAAAAGCTCCATTCATAACGCGGGGCTGCCCTGGGAGCTTGGGCTTGCGGAGACGCATCAGACTTTGCTGTTAAATGGACTCAGAGACAAAGTGCGCATTGAAACGGATGGAAAGCTAATGAGCGGCAGAGACGTCGCCATCGCCGCATTGCTTGGCGCGGAGGAATTTGGATTTGCCACGGCTCCTTTGGTTACGCTTGGCTGCGTTATGATGCGCGTGTGCAATCTCGACACCTGTCCGGCCGGCATTGCGACGCAAAATCCGGAACTTCGGAAGCGTTTTGCCGGAAAGCCGGAATACGTGGAAAATTTTATGCGTTTTCTTGCAAAAGATTTGAGGGAGCATATGGCAAAGCTGGGATTTCGCACGGTAGATGAGATGGTGGGAAGAAGCGATCTTTTAAAAATGAGAGAGGATTTGTCCGGAAGGGAACAAGAGATTGATTTGTCCGGAATTTTGCAAAATCCGTTTGCGGATCAAAAAACAAAAGGGAAGCATCATCCAAAGCATGTGTATGACTTTAAACTGGAACAGACAAAAGACGTTACAATATTGCTTAAGAAGTTAAAAGACGCGCTGGAGAGCGGGCAGAAAAAGAGCATTCATGTGGAAGTTTCCAATACGGACCGTTCTTTTGGAACAATTTTTGGCTCGGAGATTACAAAGAAATACGACGATGCGCTCGAAGAAGATACATTTTTCATTCAATGCAGCGGCGCGGGCGGGCAGAGCTTTGGAGCTTTTATACCAAAGGGGCTTACGTTAGAGCTTGTCGGCGATTCCAACGACTATTTTGGAAAAGGACTTTCCGGAGGGAAGCTTATCGTCTATGCGCCGGCGGGCGTACCCTATCGAAAAGATGAAAATATTATTATTGGAAACGTAGCGCTTTATGGCGCGACAAGCGGCAAGGCATTTATCAGCGGCGTAGCCGGAGAACGCTTTTGCGTAAGGAATTCCGGAGCGGTTGCGGTAGTGGAAGGCGTGGGCGATCACGGGTGCGAGTATATGACGGGAGGCCGCGTCGTCGTCCTTGGAAAAACAGGCAAAAACTTTGCGGCGGGCATGAGCGGAGGAATCGCGTATGTTTTGGACAGCGATAACGATTTGTATACCAGAATTAATAAAGAGATGGTGTTTTTGGAAGAAGTGTCCAATAAATATGACGTAATGGAATTAAAGAACATGATCAAAGAACATGTTGCTTTGACGAATTCGGAAAAGGGAAAAGAAATCCTGGATCATTTCAGCGAATATCTGCCCAAATTCAAAAAGATTATTCCGTACGATTATCACAGCATGATGATGGCGATTGTTCAGATGGAGGAAAAAGGGCTTTCTTCGGAACAGGCGCAGATTGAAGCATTTTATGCAAATACGAGAAATTAAGGGAGGGACGCATCATGGGAAAGCCAACGGGATTTATGGAATATGAAAGAGAAACTTCAGGCGCGGCCTTGCCAAAAGAGCGAATCAGGCATTTTCGTGAATTTCATGCGCCGCTTTCGAAAGAAAAACAGCGCGTGCAGGGAGCCCGCTGCATGAATTGCGGCGTTCCGTTCTGCCAGTTTGGAATGGACATTATGGGTATGACGAGCGGATGCCCGCTGAACAATCTGGTTCCGGAATGGAATGATCTGATTTATCATGGATACTGGGAGGAGGCTTATAACCGCCTGAAAAAGACGAACAACTTTCCGGAATTTACGGCAAGGGTCTGCCCGGCGCTTTGCGAAGCGGCCTGTACCTGCGGACATTATGGAGACGCGGTTTCCGTGAAAGAAAATGAACTGGGCATCATTGAAAACGCCTATGAGCAGGGGTATGCAAAGGCAAGGCCTCCGAGAGTACGGACGGGGAAAACGGTCGCCGTTATCGGCAGCGGTCCTGCCGGGCTTTCGGCGGCGGATCAGCTCAACAAGCGGGGACACAGCGTGACGGTATATGAACGGGACGACAGGCCGGGCGGTCTTTTGATGTATGGAATTCCCAATATGAAGCTGGAAAAAAACATCGTCGATCGGAAAATCAAAGTGATGGAGGAAGAGGGCGTTGTGTTTGAAACGGGTTCAGACGTTGGATCTGACGTCAAAGCGTCTAAGATTTTGAAAAAATACGACGCGGTCATTCTGGCCTGCGG
>CATOKN010000338.1 GCA_951800425.1 uncultured Lachnospiraceae bacterium | reverse complement strand
TGATGCATATCAGAAAAAGGAGAGGGAGCGGCCAGCTCCCTTTTTTGCAGGATAAAAAGTTTTTCGAAAGAGGATTGTCTAAGGCGGCTGTAAGGTGAGAATTGTAAAGACAGATTGCGAATATTTTATTTTTCTTTGGACAGCATATAAAAGAAAAGTAAGAATCGGGTTGGCGGCGGCATTGACGGAGGAAGAGGTTTTTGTTATGCTTGGTTTGCTGCCAGGCATAGGATGTTTGGACAGAAATGATTCAGGAGGAGGAATATTTATGGGACAAAATAAAGATGCGCAGGTGAATTTGAGAAAAGTGGCAATGATTGGCTGTGGATTCGTAGGTTCTGCATCGGCATTCAGCCTGATGCAGAGCGGACTGTTTTCGGAAATGGTTTTGATTGACGCGGATCAGGAACGTGCGGAAGGAGAAGCTATGGACATCAGCCATGGAGTGCCTTTTGCCAGAGAAATGAAAATTTACGCGGGAAATTATGACGATATTACAGATGCGGCAATCATTATTATTACTGCGGGGGCGAATCAGAAACCTGAGGAGACAAGGCTGGATTTGGTTCACAAAAATGTTGGGATTTTTAAAAGCATTATTCCGGAAATTGCAAAGCGGAACTGTCAGGGTATTTTGCTGGTCGTGTCAAATCCTGTGGATATTTTAACGTACACGGCGTTAAAGCTTTCTGGATTTACGGAGAACCGGGTGATTGGCTCCGGTACGGTGCTGGATACGGCAAGATTGAAATACGAGCTTGGCAAGCATCTTTCTGTGGACAGCAAAAGCGTTCATGCATTTATTATTGGAGAACACGGAGACAGCGAAATCGCGGCGTTCAGCAGCGCCAATGTTTCCGGCATTGCCCTGAGCGAATTCTGCGAAATGAGAGGGCACTATGCGCATGATGAAAACAGCAGACAAATTGCTGAACGGGTAAAAAACAGCGCGTATGATATTATTAAAAAGAAACGGGCCACATATTATGGCATCGCTATGGCGGTAAAAAGAATTTGTGAAGTGATTATTCGGGATGAAAAATCTATACTTCCGGTTTCCTCTATGATGCATGGGGCGTATGGGTTAGAAGACGTTGTTTTAAGTATGCCGGCGGTCGTTGGAAAGCACGGTGTGGAAACGCAGGTTCCAATTCCTCTGGATAAAGAGGAAATTGAAAAGCTGCAAAAGTCAGCCGAAACACTGAAAGAAATTATCCGGGATGTGGAATGGTAACAGAAAATAGGGCAGTAATCGAAACAGTTGATTTTACGAAATAGAGGAATGCCGCACAGTTTGCAAAAACTTGTGCGGCATTCTTTTTCTTTTTCTAAATATTTTTATTATATCAGAATGTATAAGATAAATTGTGCAATTTAAGTATATTTGTATTGACAAAATCAAAAACAAGGTATAATATATGTTGTAAATAGAATTTATATCTACATAGGATATAATAGAAGTTAGTTACGAGGGTTCAGGCGTTTTTGGACGCTTTTAACCAAATAGAAGAGAAAGGAGGACGACATTATGCCTAAATTTGATGAGTTTGATCTGGATTTAAGACAGCCAGAAAGCAATGGTGTGGCAAACGTAGCAGCAGGAGCATCTGACGCAGACGCAATTGCAAGTCTTACGAATTGCACGAAAAACGGACGCGGCTTTTCAATGGTTTGCTCATTATGCTGTACGTCTATTACAACTCCGGCTGGATGCAGTACGACCTGCTAGGAGATAGTTATTTATTATTTGGTTTTTTAAGATGTACGCCTGTAATAGGCGTACATCTTAAAATAAGGAAGAGTATATCAGGAAGATAAAGAAGAAAGAGAAGGGCAGAGAAGATCTGTTTTTCTTTTTATTTTATAGTATAAAGAAGTTTTTACAGAATGTGGGGGTCCAATGAATGAATTGATCATGTATTCAAAAGAATTTAATGAAACGTATATCCAGAGAGGAGAAAGTCTTTTTCAAAAAGCGGGCGGCAAGGAGGAAGAAGTTACACTGGCTGTTGTTATTATATGCTGCAATGAAGAGGACGTCATATTGCCATGTCTTAATAGTTTACATACGGAATACCTGGATGAAATTATTATTGTAGATACGGGTTCGACAGATCGGACAAGGGAAATCCTACAGGAATTTGCATCCAATGAACC
>CATOKN010000337.1 GCA_951800425.1 uncultured Lachnospiraceae bacterium | reverse complement strand
GATTAAAGCGGAGATTGGCTGGGAGCCGGAAACGATGTTTAAAGAGGGAATCAAAAAGACGATTGCCTGGTTCTTTGAACATGAAGAATGGATGGAAAACGTGACGAGTGGAGATTATCAGAAGTATTACGAAGATATGTATGAAAACAAATAGGCAGAGACGGAAAGAAGGGAAAGAGGCACATTCCCTTCTTTCTTGCGCCATGAGAGGAGTACGAAATGAGAGGAATTATTTTGGCGGGGGGAGCCGGAACGCGCCTTTATCCGCTGACAAAAGCGATTAGCAAGCAGATTATGCCAATTTACGATAAGCCAATGATTTATTATCCGCTGTCCACGCTTATGCTGGCGGGCATTCGCGAGGCGCTGATTATCTCAACGCCAAGGGATCTCCCGGTATTTCAGGAATTGCTGGGTTCGGGAGAACAGCTTGGCATGCGGTTTGCGTATGCGGTACAGGAAGAGCCAAGGGGTCTTGCGGATGCGTTTCTCATTGGAGCGGATTTTATTGGCGACGATGCGGCAGCATTGGTATTGGGAGACAATATTTTTTATGGACAGAGCTTTTCAAGAGTGCTGAAGAATGTGGCGGAGCGAACAAAGAGTCAGCCGGGCGCCACGATTTTTGGATATTACGTCAGAGATCCGAGAGAATACGGCGTAGTGGAATTTGATGAAAATGGGAAAGCGATTTCGATTGAAGAAAAACCCGCACATCCAAAGTCGAATTACGCAGTGCCGGGACTTTATTTTTATGACAATGACGTAGTGGAAATTGCCAGAAATATAAAGCCGTCTGCAAGAGGAGAAATTGAAATTACGAGCATCAACAATGAATATCTGAACCGCGGGACGCTCTGCGTGGAGACGCTTGGCCGCGGATTTGCATGGCTGGATACCGGAAACCATGACATGCTGCTTGCGGCGGCTGATTTTGTATCCGCGTTCCAGAAACGTCAGGGACTTTATATTTCCTGTATCGAGGAAATTGCATACAAAAGGGGATTTATTGATAAGGAACAGCTGATTCGTCTGGCGCAGCCTTTGCTGAAAACAGAATACGGGCAGTATCTGGTAGAAGTTGCGCAGGGATTGTAGGAAGAGGAGAGAAAGAATATGGGAAAAATCAAAGTGACGTCGGACTGCAACGGGATTGCGGGCTTAAAGGTAATCGAACCATCTGTGTTTGGGGACGCGCGCGGATATTTTATGGAGACTTACAATTATAATGATTTTAAAGAAGCGGGAATCGACTGCGTTTTTGTACAGGACAATCAGTCGGCGTCCAAAAAAGGGGTGCTAAGAGGACTGCATTTTCAGATTCATTATCCTCAGGACAAGCTGGTGCGCGTCATAAAGGGAGAAGTTTTTGACGTGGCGGTAGATTTAAGGGAAGGATCGGAAACTTTTGGAAAATGGTTCGGCGTCGTATTGTCGGAGGAAAATAAGAAACAGTTTTTTATTCCGAAAGGATTTGCCCATGGATTTGTCGTATTGAGCGATTATGCGGAATTCTGCTATAAAGTGACGGATTTTTATCATCCGAACGACGAGGGCGGGTTATTGTGGAAAGATCCGGACATCGGCGTACAATGGCCGATGCCTGAGGGTATGACCGAGGAAGATTTGACGCTGTCTGATAAAGACAGGGTTTGGGGCGGCATCAAAGAGTATATGGCAAAGGATAAGTAAAAGGAACGTATATGAAAGCATCGAAAAATAAAAGCTCTGCAGGACAAAACAGGGGATTGTCTCCAGCGGTGATTTATGAAAGCAGAACGCTGATAGCACGCCTTTCCGTCAATGATTTTAAGACAAAATTTGCAGGTTCGTATCTTGGCATTGTCTGGGCGTTTGTGCAGCCCGTCATTATGATTTTAGTATACTGGTTCGTATTTGAAAAAGGCTTAAAGCCGACGCCGGTCAAAAATGCGGCAGGTACGGAAATGCCGTTTCTTCTGTGGATGGTTGCAGGGCTGGTGCCGTGGTTTTTCTTTAATGACGCGTTAAGCGGCGGGACAAGAGCCCTTTTGGATTACTCGTACCTGGTTAAAAAAGTCGTATTTCAGATAGACATACTTCCGCTGGTCAAAGTGATTTCCGCGGTTTTTGTACATTTGTTTTTTCTGGCCTTTGAAGTGTTTTTATATGCGCTGTACGGATATTATCCCGATC
>CATOKN010000336.1 GCA_951800425.1 uncultured Lachnospiraceae bacterium | reverse complement strand
CGTCTATATCTCCAAAATACACGGTATCCGGAATCGTACGCTTCTCATCCGCATCTACCGTCATCAGAGACTGTCCGGCATATCCAACTGTAAAAACCAATAAAAACAACGGCAGCAATTTTAAAAATCTCTTCATGCTATCATCCTCTCCGCATCTGTTTTCTTTACTTTGTATACATTTGACATTTTAAATCATTTACTATGTACTTTTCAAGATGCATATTTACGAATATATTTGACATAATCCTGCTGTTTCTGTATATTTGTAACATATGGGGCTATCCAATAAGTGACACAAGCGCCGTCAGCACCATAGAAAATACAAGTAAAGCCGCTATGATTCCGGCAATCGCCCGGTTTCTTTTTGGATTAAAAAAACGATTCATATTATCACCTCATTTCATTTTTACAAACAAGAAAGGAGCAAGCTCATGAATTTTCCCATTCCTGTTTTTTTTATTTCCTTTGTCCTTTTTATCATATTTTTTTCTTTTAGACGAAACCGCCAGACAAAAAGTCAGGAAGACGCCAACGAAGCGTTTCTTGAACGGGAACGTCTGGCAAACACGACCCGGAAAAAAGATATATCCAATTTGGATTATCTTCCGTTTGTCATTACCGACGTCCCTCTTTCTTCGCATTCCGACGACGAACTCGCAAAGCAAACAGCCTTCTTACAGGAACTATCTGGGAAAAAAATCATTAATTTATCCGCATATTCCAATACAGATTTAAAGCTTATGTATGGCCCTGCCAATCTAAATGATCTGACCGAATACGATGATAATTACCATATGCTTGCCGCCGCCCTTTTAGACTATGCGCAAAGAGCATCGGAGCTTGAAGAATACGACGCAGCCATAGCCGTTTTAGAATATGCCATGCGTTTAAAGATGGACAGCAGCCGCATCTATCTTCTGCTTGCAAAACTCTACCAAAAACAACAGACGCCGGAAAAAATCAGAACCATTGAAGACGCGCTTTCCCAGATGGAAGAATCCTTTGCTTCCCATGTCCTGCCAAAGCTTACCGCTTTCCATAACGGAAAATAATCTGATCCGTCAAACGGGAAGCCTCGCTTCGGGTCAGTTGATCAATCGGCTCTTTCAGTATTATATTATGGTATTTTACTAAATCTTTCAAGTAATTTTTCTGTCTCTGCGTTGCCGGAGTCTGTCGTTTTGCTTTATACAGCAGTTCTTTCTTTTCAAAAAGCGCCGGTTCCTTTTCTATAAACTCATGTTCCAGCCTTTCATAAAGCATACGGTTTGCCGCCGCGTCATAAAAAGCCCGGTGCTTTTTTTCCCTTTCAATCCCATAATGGCCGCAGAGAAAATCCAGGGTCTTTTTTTCAAGCTGCGGCAGACATTTTCTTGCAATTTTTAATGTATCTACCGCATAACAGGTTCGCTGAATCCGGTGATTGATCTCCCATTGTCTGATAAATCCATAATCAAAGATGATATTATGTCCAATCCAGGTCAAATCACCCGCAAATTCCAAAAACGCCTCCACCGCACAGTCCAGCTTTTCTCCCAAAAGAGCTTCTTCATTTGTAATTCCCGTAATCCCGACAATTTTTTCATCCAGCTTTCGATCCGACCGAATCAGTTTTGAAAATGTACCCGCCGTCTGTTTTTCAATTACCTTTACGGCTCCAATTTCCAAAATCCGATCTTTTTTGGGATTTAAGCCCGTCATTTCCAAATCTACCACAATATAATCATTCCGCATTTTCTAAAATCCCTATTTTGACGAACTCTTTCTCTTTGCAGCAATTTTTTTAGCCAGATATTTACCCATCTTCTTAGAACCGGAAGCCGTCGGATGTATGCCGTCCATATAAGAAAGCTTCAAAGAAGAAGTTTCAATCACCGTACACCACTTTTTAAACGGAGACGCCGCCTGACGGATTTCATCCGCATGAATCTGGTTGAGCGGTATCATAACCATGACTTTCGCCTTTGGATGCACAATATGAATCTGATTGAGTACCGCCTGATACTCATTCACAAACATACCGCCGTGCGTATATACGTCATTTGTGCCATGCTCCAGCACGACGACCTCCGCTTTAAAGGAAGACGCTTTTCGGGATGCGGAAAACCGTCCAATGACATTGAAACATTTATCCGCAGTTCCTTTTTCTACAATTCCGGAAGAAGCAAATCCTGCAAAATAGGGAAT
>CATOKN010000335.1 GCA_951800425.1 uncultured Lachnospiraceae bacterium | reverse complement strand
GGGACTTGGCTATGCTTTGGCCAGGCAGATAAAAGGGGACGACTATAAAGTGGTTTCTGTGATTGGAGACGGCGCGCTGACGGGGGGAATGGCTTATGAGGCATTGAATAACGCTTCCAGAATCCGGTCAAATTTTATGATTGTGCTAAACGATAATAAAATGTCAATTTCTGAAAACGTCGGAGGGCTTTCAAAGCATTTAAGCATTTTGCGGACAACGGAATCTTATCAGGAGATTAAGACGGGCGTAGCCAATTCGCTGAGCAAAATTCCCGTTTATGGAGAAAGCATTGTAGAACGCATCCGAAAAACGAAGAGTGGAATTAAGCAGCTTCTTGTTTCCGGAATGTTTTTTGAAAATATGGGAATTATGTATCTGGGTCCCGTGGACGGCCATGACGTAATGGGGATGGTCAGGGTTTTTCGCGATGCGGCAAAGTTTCAGGGTCCCGTATTGATTCATGTCATTACAAAAAAAGGAAAAGGCTATCTTCCGGCAGAACGCCATCCGGCAAGATTTCATGGAACAGAGCCGTTTGATATTGCAACCGGACTTCCGGCAAAAAAACGTCTGAAAGCCAATTATACGGACGTATTTTCCACAGTGATGCGAAAGCTTGGGGACAGGGATGAAGCAGTTGTTGCGGTTACGGCGGCGATGGCTGACGGAACCGGCCTGAAGCGTTTCTCGAATCTGTTTCCGGAGCGTTTTTTTGATGTGGGCATTGCGGAAGAACACGCAGTCACTTTTGCGGCAGGACTGGCGGCGGCCGGATTGAAGCCGATTGTCGCGGTATATTCTTCTTTTTTGCAGCGGGCTTACGATCAGATTCTGCACGACGTCTGTATTCAAAAGCTTCCGGTTATTTTTGCCATTGACCGCGCCGGCCTGGTCGGAAGCGACGGGGAGACGCATCAGGGAATTTTTGATTTGACGTATCTTTGCGGCATTCCCAATATGACGGTTCTGGCTCCGAAAAATAAATGGGAGCTTTCCGATATGATAAAATTTGCCGTAGATTTTCCGGCTCCGATTGCCATTCGTTATCCAAGGGGAGAAGCGTACGACGGGCTGAAAGATTTCCGGGCGCCGATTGTATATGGGAAGAGCGAGATGATTTGCAAAGGGCGCGGCATTGCGCTGGTTGCGCTTGGAAGCATGGTAAAAACGGCAAAAGTCGTACTGGAAAAGCTGCGGGAGCAAGGATATGACGCAACGCTTGTTAACGCCCGTTTTGCAAAGCCTTTGGATGAAGAGATGCTGTCTGATTTGGCGATTGGACACAATATGCTTGTGACATTAGAGGAAAATGTTATAAGCGGCGGATTTGGAGAACATGTTACGGAATATTTATGCGCCCACAGAATGGATTGTCATGTGTTAAACATAGCGATTATGGACGATTATGTGGAGCATGGAAATGTGGAGCTGCTGCGTCAGGTATTAAAGATTGACGCAGATTCCATACTGGAACGGATTCTGACGGAATATCATGATTTGGGATTGGATGAAGAATGAAAGAGCGTTTGGATGTATTGCTGGTAAAGCGTGGACTTGCGCCTTCCAGAGAAAAAGCAAAAACAATGATTATGGAAGGCTTAGTATTTGTAGAAAATCAAAGAGAAGATAAAGCGGGCAGCACATTTGTTGACGAATGCAAAATTGAAGTGCGCGGAAATCCGTTAAAATATGTCAGCCGGGGCGGCCTGAAGCTGGAAAAAGCAATGGAAAAATTCGGGATTTTATTGGATGGAAAAATCTGTATGGACATCGGCGCTTCGACCGGAGGATTTACTGACTGTATGCTGCAAAACGGGGCAAAGAAAGTCTATGCCGTGGATGTCGGATATGGACAGTTTGCCTGGAAGCTTCGTACAAACGAAAGGGTCGTCTGCATGGAAAAGACGAATATCCGATACGTAACGCCGTCTGACATTGCGGATGTTCTGGATTTTGCATCGGCAGACGTCTCCTTTATTTCTCTGACAAAAATACTGAATCCGGCAAAAGAGCTTTTGTCGGAAACGGGAGAAATGGTGTGCCTGATTAAGCCGCAGTTTGAAGCAGGACGGGAAAAAGTTGGTAAAAAAGGCGTTGTCAGAGATAAATCCGTACATAAAGAAGTGATTTTAAAAATTATCGATTATGCAGAAGAGATTGGTTTTTCGGTACGGAATCTGGATTTTTCCCCGATTAAGGG
>CATOKN010000334.1 GCA_951800425.1 uncultured Lachnospiraceae bacterium | reverse complement strand
AGTCTTTGCTTCATCCCCCGTGAAAACCCACCAATGCGCCTTTTGGCGTCCAGTCCCACAAGCTGTAAAAGCTTTTTGCCGCGTTCTTTGATTTCTTTTTTCCGCATGCCGCTGATTTCCCCGCAAAACGCCAGATATTCTTCCGGCGTCATATAGGAATAAAATTCCGGCACATCCGGCAGATACCCAATCATCCGGTTGGTTTTTGCATTTCCATAACGAACTCTTTCTCCGTTTACGAAAATTTCTCCTTCGTCGCATTTTAAAAGCCCCAAAATCAGCTTCATAGCCGTCGTCTTTCCGGCCCCGTTTTGTCCTACAAATCCAAATACCGTATGTTCCGGCACGCAAAAGCTGACGCCGCAAAGCGCTTCTTTTTCTCCAAAACGCTTTTTTACATTGGAAAAAGACAGCATTTCCATCTCAGTCTTCCTCCTTTCCCAAAAGAAAATATAAAACCGGTCCAATCAGCTGCATTCCGACAATCGCAACAATCAGCCACAACGTCCGGCTGCCTCTTTTATAACTGCGATGCGTCAGAATATGCCAAATCGTATAAGCAAGCAATGCAACTTCCACCGCCGCAAGCGGGAGCAAAAACGGCAGCATTTCTTTTAATTCAATCATGTAAAGCGCCTCCTTTCCGGATACGATCGCAAATATTCTGAAACTCAGACGTTTCTTTCAATTCCAGAAAAGCGGGATGAGAAAGCGCGTCCAACGCGCTTTTTTTCACCAGGCTTTTATCTCTTGGCGCCATGCCTTTGAGCGGAAAGCTTTCAATCCATTCTTCCAAAAGATCAAAATAGCCGTCGCCATGCAGCGTAATCTCCTCCATATCCTGGATTCTACTGACGCATGTCTGAAACTGTCCAAGCGCTGTAAGCGCATGTTTCAAATCTCCCTGCTCCATATACGCAAGCGCCGCCTGATAATAATACTGAGAAGCCAAATTGGGATGCAGACGCTGGAACTGATACAGTTCCATTATTTTTTCCACGCGCCGCATAATTTCCGCACACCGCAGACGGTCGTTTTGCTGCAGCGCAATCATCTGTACGGCGTCTCCGATTAGATTGAGCAAATCGACATAATGCCTCGCCTGGGCATAGCTTTTCGCCTGCTCCATTTTTCCCGCCATACAATACGCCTGAATCAAAACGGAACCATTCTGACTAGAAAAACGCGTCAAATCTGTAAACGGCTTTAACAGTTCAATTGCTTCTTCCGGCATTCCGAGCCGCAGCTTTAACACTGCTTTCATTGCCATTGCGTCGGCACAAAGCTCCACGTCTCTGCATTCCTGCAAAATCCTCTGACACAGATGCAAGGCTTCCTTTAGCATGCCCTTTTTTTCCTCTTCGCTGTCTGCCAGCATATAATGATTCAGATATAAGACGACTGCCTGAAATAAAAACGGATAACAGGAATAATAGCGGTGAATCACTGCGCGCGTCTGCTCCCATGCCTCAGCAAACGAAAGCTTTACAAAGGATTCGCATAATTCCTGATAGCGGCGCCTGATTTGCTCCTCTGACAGCTGCGCCACGTAACCTATCAGCTCGTCCACCGTTACGCCAAAGAAATTGGCAAGCTGCGGCAGCAGCAAAATATCCGGCGTCGTCTGCCCGTTTTCCCATTTGGATACGGCGGCTTTTGTCACGCCGATAAAATCCGCAAGCTCCTCCTGGGTAATTTTCCGGTCGCGACGCAGCCGCGCCAGATTTTTTGATAAATTGATTTGATTCATTTTTCATACCTCCTGGCTTTATTATACGAAAGATTTCCGCTTTCCCGCAATGGAACGGCCGGATACTTTCGGAAACAAAATCAACCGCCAGGAAACGCCTCCGGCATTTTTAACAGCAAAATAAAATATATCCCAAAATCATGCAAAGGCATATCAGCAAAAACCCAATCACTGCGCTGGAAATAATCCACATGATCAGTATTCCGATGCCGATGCAAAACAACGTATATCCGATGAGCCTTTTCATTTCTCCACCTGCCCACTTAAAAAGATGCATATATATACTATATGCATCTTTTTAAAAAACAGTATGATCCCCATAAAAACAAAAGCACAAAGCTTCTTAGCTTTGCGCCTGTTTCATGTTCAAACGATTATTCCATGTTGTCCACGGAATCCGACAAAATGTCTTCCATCGCCTTTTCGGCTTTTTCTTTTGCCGCCGCGTCTTCTG
>CATOKN010000333.1 GCA_951800425.1 uncultured Lachnospiraceae bacterium | reverse complement strand
GCCATCTGCATCTTCCGCTGCAATCCGGAAGCACGGAGATATTACAGAAGATGCACCGCAGATATTCCAAAGAGCAGTACCTGAAGCTGGTGGAAAAAATCAGGAGCGCCATTCCGGATATTGCCATTACGACGGATATTATCGTAGGATTTCCGGGAGAAACGGAAGAAGATTTCGAAGAGACGATGGACGTTGTGAGAAAAGCAGAATACGACAGCGCCTTTACTTTTCTTTATTCAAAAAGGACGGGTACGCCGGCGGCGGACATGGAAAACCAGGTTCCGGAAGAAATTATGAAACGGCGGTTTGACCGTCTGTTAAAAGAAGTGCAGCAAATTGCCGCAAAAAAAGCAATGCGATGGGAGGGCAGCGTTCAAAAAGTTCTGGTGGAAAATATCAACGAACAGGACGCGGGCTTAGTCACGGGAAGAATGAGCAATAATACCATTGTGCATTTGCCGGGCAGTCTTGATATGATTGGCAAAATCATAGACGTTCGGCTGACAGAATGCAAAGGCTTTTATTATATTGGAGAGGTATTGTCATCATGAATGCAAAGCGATTTGGAAAAAATGACCGCATTTTTCTGGGAACTCTGGCTGTCATTTTGCTGATGGGATGCGCCTGGTTTTTTCTTTTTTCAGGAAAAGACGGGACGGTTGTAAAAATTACGGTAGACGGACGGCTTTACGGCATATACGCATTGGAAGCGGAACAGACGGTGGAAATCAAAGACGAAGAAAACGTCACGAATACGCTGAAGATTTCGCAGCGAAAAGCGGATATGATAAAGGCTGACTGCCCGGATAAGCTTTGCGTACATCAAAAAGCCATTTCCAGAGAAAGAGAAACGATTGTATGTCTGCCCAACAAAGTTGTTGTGGAAATCATTGGAGGGACAGAGGCGGATTTGGATTCTGTAACGTGAAAGGATTGTTATGAAACATAAGACGGCCTATCTTGGCATGTTTTTATCTCTGGCTTTGATTTGCAGCTATGTGGAATCGCTGGTTCCCTTTTATTTCGGGGTTCCGGGCGTTAAGCTCGGACTTGCCAATCTGGTCGTGGTAGTCATGCTTTATCTTAGCGGCTGGAAAGACGCGGCTTTGATTTCTCTGCTTCGGATTCTTCTGGCCGGATTTTTATTCGGAAATCCATTTAGCATTCTTTACAGCATGGGCGGCGGCATTTTAAGCTTTGCCGTTATGCTTCTGCTGCAGCGGACAGAAAAATTTCAGATGGTTTCCGTCAGCGTGGCGGGCGGCATTTTTCACAACGTTGGGCAGCTTTTTGTGGCTTCGCTTGCGGTAGAAAATTATCATCTGTTTTATTATGCGCCCGTCTTGCTTGCCGCAGGATTTGCGACGGGATTTCTCATCGGAATGCTTGCGCAGGAGCTTGCCGGACGCTTAAAGGGACGCCTGTAAGGAGGAATTATGTATTCATATATCAAAGGAACTTTAGAAGAAGCGTTCGAAGGACGCATCGTCGTGGACAACCATGGAATCGGTTATGAAATTTTAACGCCCGCAAATATCTTCGATTTGCTTCCTCCGGTTGGGACGGAAGTAAAAATTTATACATATCTTCACGTAAAAGAAGACGGAATTTCCCTGTTTGGATTTCCGACAAAAGAGGGCATTCAGTTGTTTTGTCTGCTGCTGAAAGTAAACGGCGTCGGCCCGAAAAGCGCGCTTGGCATTTTATCCGCGCTGTCCGCGGACGAGCTTCGCTTTGCGGTGCTTTCCTCAGACGCAAAAACAATTGCAAAAGCGCCCGGCATCGGCGCAAAATCGGCGCAGCGGATTATTCTGGAATTGAAAGATAAGCTAAATCTGGAAGACATTTTATCCGAAGGGGAGGCGCGTCAGACGCGCGCGGTCTCTTCCGGCGAAGATACGGCCAGAAACGAAGCCGTGTTGGCGCTTACCGCCCTTGGCTATTGTGCGTCCGAGGCGTTGTCCGCCATTGCAAAGGCGGATGTGGACAAAGACGCAGACGTAGAGACGATTTTAAAGGCAGCATTGAAGCAAATGGCATTATTATAAGGAGCTTGGAATGGAAAATCGAGTCATTGCCACTCAGGTGCAGGAGGAAGACCTGAAAATAGAAAAGAGCCTCCGTCCCAAAACGCTTGACGATTACATCGGACAGGAAAAGACAAAAGAAAATTTAAAGGTTTACATAGAAGCCGCAAAGCTTCGCGGCGAAGCGCTGGATCATGTGCTTTTTTTCGGCCCTCCGGGAC
>CATOKN010000332.1 GCA_951800425.1 uncultured Lachnospiraceae bacterium | reverse complement strand
AAATGGGGTTTCCCTGTTCGCTTGTTCCGTGTTCCGTAAAATCAATCAATAACTCTCCAAGCGCCACTACGTCATACCGTTTCATGCAGCTACCTCCCGTTTTTCCTGTTTTCTTTCATTCAATATGTGATCGATTTCATATCAGTTACAGAATAACGAATCTTTGCGTTTTTGTAAATTGTCAGGTTATATAATCTTGCCTTTCTGTTTTTGTGAAAAATGATGAAATCGTTTTCACAAAAAAAACGACAGAAAAAACAAAGCATTTTCCTGTCGTTTTTTGTTACGGATTTTCTCTTTGGGACGAGCCTTTTAAGATGCCTCTGACAAAGCAGACTGCCATGACGGCAAGCACAACTTCCGCCGCAAGCTGCGCGTAAGAAAGCCCATACATTGGCCAGATGCTGTTTAAAATGTACAACGCGGGGATTTCCATTACAATTTTTCTTAAAATAGCAAACACAAGCGCTTTTGCGCCCATGCCGCACGCCTGAAAAATACCGACCGCCAGAAAGTCTACGCACAAAAACGGAAGCGCAAGGCAAAGTCCCCGCAGAAAATCTCCCCCATAGCGGATGATTTCTTCGTTTTGCATAAACAGGGAAATCATCCGGTAGGATCCGGCATAATAACCGGCTGCAATGACCAGGAGAAATCCCAATGACATTTTCGCGGAAAACAAAATTGTCTGCTTCATGCGCCGAATGTTTGCCGCGGCGTAATTATAACTGACAAGCGGCATAATCCCCTGGGAAATTCCCATGGAAAAATACATGGGAATCATATCGATCTTCTGCGCAATTCCCATAGCGGCTACGGCGTTCGCGCCATAAGAAGCGGTAAAATTGTTCAATACCGTCATGCCGGCGACGTTTAACAGATTTTGAATGGACGCGGGGATTCCCACTCCGCAGACTTCTTTTACAATGCTTCGGTCCGCAACAAATCCGGAAGGACGAATGCAGACATACGTCTCCTCTTTTTTCCGATATAAAAATAGGAAAAAGTATGCGCAGGACGCGCAGTTGGAAAGAAACGTGGCAAGCCCTGCGCCGGATGCGCCAAGGTTTAAGCCCCAGGGCAGAATAAAAACCGGGTCCAAAACAATATTTAACAGACAGCCGCCCATCGTCCCAATGCTTGCCGAAGCGGAATTTCCCTCTGCCCGCACCAGATAAGCCAGAACAACATTTAAAATAGCCGGAACGGCTCCAAATGTAACGGTCCATTTTAAGTATTCTCCCGTTGCAAAGACGGTTTGCGCGTCTGTTCCAAGCGTCACAAGCAGCGGCTTTTGCAGCAGCGTATACAGCAGGGAAAAGAGAGCCCCGCTTACAATCGAGCAGTAAAAGCCAAACGCGGAGCTGCGCCGCACCATATCGTATTCTTTTTTTCCAAGCGAACGGCTCATCAGGCTCGAGCTTCCGATTCCGAACAGATTGTTGACGGCGTTGAATGCAAGCAGCACGGGCGCCGCCAGGGTTACGGCGGCATTTTCAATCGGATTGTTCAGCATCCCGACAAAATAGGTGTCCACCAGATTGTAAATTACCATGACAAGGGAACTTAACACGGTCGGAAGCGACATCGTCATCACTGCTTTTGGAACGGGCGTCCGTTCGAATAATTCTGATTTGTCCAGAGATTTTTGTTTGTGCATTTTTTCACTCCTGAAAAAGCCTCTGGCTTTCGCCAGAGACTTATTTTTTTATTTCTGCCTATTGAAAAATAGAACTTTTGGATAATACAAGCACTTCCTCAATTGGAGAAATGCTCCTCCCCTTTCCGTCCGTTCCCTCAAAATATTTCTCCCCCGCCGATTCAAATAAAACATAAATCTGTCCGTCCAAATAATCAATTTCCTCAGCACAGGGAGGCATCTCAATCTTAACGGCCGGCTTATTTGGTTTTTCATGAAGAGCGTCTGCCGAATCATACGCTTTCAGATAGGAAGATTTTGTTCTGCCATAAGAAGAACTGATATAAACCCGTCCCTCTTTGTCGAATGCAATCCCCTGTACCTTATCCGGTATCCTGCAGCTTTCTACCTGACGCAAGCCGTTTTCCGTAAATTTATACGCCGCCATTCTGGAATTGAAAAACCTGGTATGCGTTGCAACCCAAAGCTTTCCGTCATAATAAGCAATACAGGACGGCACGTTTGTTACATGATATTCTTCAAACAAACCGGAGCAGTCAACGACAGACTGCGGCATAATGGAAGCAATCTGCCTGATAAACTGATACGGAATACGTTCTAACGTACTG
>CATOKN010000331.1 GCA_951800425.1 uncultured Lachnospiraceae bacterium | reverse complement strand
CCAACGCTACTGCCCTGGCAACTTTCTCGCCATATTCCGGATAATTGCAAGACTCCAAAGAATCCGTTCCATAATTCTCCACTTCATGTCCAAGCTCTCTGACATATGCCATAATTTCATTTTTCAGGCTGACTGCGGCATGATCGTTACCAATTGCAATCTTCACTTTTTTCTCCTCCTATAAAAAAACAATACGATTTTTTCCAAATATCTTTTCAGCACAATTTGAATTTCTTCTTTTGGATTTATAGGCTCAACCAGGATGGAACGTATTCCTGCCCGATTTGCTCCGGCAACGTCGGTAAAAATCTGATCTCCAATAAAAATTGTATTTTTACAGTCCGTATGCATCAGCTCCATTGCTCTCTGGTATCCCTTGCGGCCGGGCTTGCCCGCTTTAAAAATATAAAGCGCCCCGGCCCTGTCGCTGAACATCCTGACCCTTGGCTCTTTGTTGTTCGACAAAAGCACGCAGGAAAACCCAATTTTTTTCAATCGCGCAAACAGAGAAACCGCCCGCTTGTCCGCGGGGGCTCCATGCGGGACCAGAGTATTGTCAATGTCAAAAATCAATCCCCGGCATCCTTCCTGATACAGTTTTTCATAATCTATTTGGTATGCGGACGGAAGATACTCATCGGGATACAAAATATGTTTCATATATGCTCCTTAAACGAAAATCTTATGTATCCAGTATTTTTTTCAGTTCATTCATAAACGTATTAATATCTTTAAATTCCCGATAAACGGATGCAAATCTTACATAGGCAACCGCCTCTAATTCTTTCAGCTTGTCCATAACGATTTCTCCAATCAGAGAACTCGAAATCTCTTTCTCCTCCCTGTTAAAAATCTCTGTCTCAATATCATCTACCAAATCATTGATCTGATCTGCGGATATGGGCCGCTTATGGCATGCCCGCAAAATTCCCGCTTCAATTTTGGAACGGTCATACTGTTCTCTGTTGTTGTCTTTCTTAATCACAATCAACGGTATGGTTTCTACTTTTTCATACGTTGTAAAGCGCTTTCCACAATCATCGCACAAACGGCGGCGGCGTATGGAACTATTATCCTCTGCCGGGCGCGAATCAATCACCCTTGTATTGTCACTGCTGCAATATGGACACTTCATCGTAAACCCCCTATAACTTTCTTCTGCAGTCTTCTTCCTTGATTTCTACCAGAATAATGTCTGATCCGATGCGCACAATGCATTTCCAGGGTATGAAAAATTCAAATTCATGGCCAAACATGCCGAAAAACTTACAGGGTCCCGGCACAATCAGAGCCAGAATGCATCCTGTTCTTTCGTCCAGTTCTATATCTATTACATTCCCAAGGCATCTGCCGTCGCAGACATTAATTACTTCCTTTTCCTGAAGTTCACACAAACGCATTTTCAGACTCTTTTTTCTTTTTCTCTTTAGTCTATTCTGAAAAATGTTGTCCTATTCCCATGAAAAGCCTTATACATTAAACCGGAACAAAATGACATCCCCGTCTTTTACGACGTAATCTTTTCCTTCCAATCCGACAATTCCTTTTTCTTTTGCGGCTGAAAGGCTTTTGCAGTCCAGCAAATCCTGATAATTCACAACCTCCGCACGAATAAATCCCCGTTCAAAATCCGTATGGATCTTTCCGGCTGCCTGAGGCGCTTTTGTGCCTTTGACAATCGTCCACGCCCTGGTCTCGTCTTCTCCTGCCGTCAGATAGCTAATCAGGCCAAGAATTCCATAACTTGCCTTAATCAGCTTCTCAAGACCGGATTCTTTTAATCCAAGCTCTTCTAAAAACATCGCCTTTTCTTCTTCATCCAGCTCTGTCATTTCCTGTTCAATCTGCGCGCAGATAACAAATACTTCATTCTGCTCTTTGGACGCCAAAGCTTTTACCTCTTCTACATAAGAATTGGATGCGCCGTCATCCGCAAGATCTCCCTCCGCCACATTTGCCGCATAAATCACGGGCTTTGCCGTTAACAGATTATATGAACCAAACCATTCCAGCTCCTCTTCATCACCGGAAAACGCAAATGTCTTTGCCATGCTTCCGCTTTCCAAATGCGCTTTGATTTTCTCCAAAAAAGACAATTCTTTCGCAAGCGTTTTGTCATTTCTGGCGCCTTTTGACGTTTTAGCAATCCGGCGTTCTAAAATCTCAATATCCGAAAAAATCAGTTCCAGCTGAATCGTTTCAATATCACGAACCGGATGAATACTTCCGTCTACATGTACGACGTTTTCATCTTCAAAACACCGCACTACATGAACG
>CATOKN010000330.1 GCA_951800425.1 uncultured Lachnospiraceae bacterium | reverse complement strand
CTCAATGAATTCTATTGTTTTTAATATCTCTGTCATTGTAAAACACCACCTTTATCGCAATAATACCACAAATTTCCTGTAAAGGTGGTATTTGTTCACAATTTATTCACTCATGCGTTTGTCCTGCCGCAGAATAAACTCTGCAGACGCTGCCGGATGGATTTTTTATGGATAAACCTGTTTGTATTTTTTTGTCCTCTTTTTTGCTACATATGGTGATGCAGATATTTTTCTCTTGTTGCAAGACCTCCCCTGATATGACGTTCCGATTTGTTGACGTCCAAAACCTTTCTTGCGCTTTTTGCCAGACCAGGATTTATTTCAGGGAGACGCTCTGTGACATCTTTATGTACCGTACTCTTGCTAATCCCAAACTGCTTCGCTGTCTGCCTTACGGTCGCATTGTTGTCAATAATATATCTGGCTATTTCTATAGCTCTTTCTTCAATATAGCTTTTCAAAAGATTCCCCTGCGATACTTGTTTTTGCATTGTATGCAGAGTGAATTTCTATTATGTCACCCGTTTTTCCTTTTCTTTCTGCTTAAACCAGAATCCCTTTCTTCGCATTCTCCTCCTCCAAAACAGGAGACTGATAATGCCGGATTACCCGAATCGTGGCCCAATTTGACTTTTTCTTTTGCACTCCGTTCGAAGACGCTTCCGCTTCTTTGGCATTGTCTTCTTTCTCATCTGTCTGCCGGTTCTTTTTCAAGCCGTCCCGAAGCGCTTCTAAAACGACGTTCTGCCACGCAGAGCCTGTCAGGGCGTTCATGTAAGAATAGCCGGAATTCAGTCCTCCGGTCAAAAGTCCTGTCTGATAATTGAGAAGAGCGGAGTTCAGATAACTCGAAAAATTTCCTGATTTTCCATTGGCAGTACTCTGCTGGTTTCTGGCATTTTCCGCCGCAAACATGGATTCCACGATACCGTTTACATTTCCTACCATAGACGCCTCCTATCCCCAGAAGTCATACATATTCTTTGTAAACGCCTGGAAGAAATCCGTTCCGTTTTTATCATAACCGCTGAAAATGTTTCCCGAAGAGGCGGCGGCATTTTCCGCGACTCTGCCGCTGACATATCCGACTTTTTCCGAAAAACCGGAAGCGCTGCCAAACGCTTTCTTTAAACTTTCCACATCCGCCTTGTCTAAAACGTCTTTCTGAATCGTCAGGCTTCCGTCGTTATTCCGGATAACGCCAACTGCTTTTAACGCGGCCGAATTGTCCGAAATGTAGTTCTTTAATTCCTGCGCATAAAACATATCCAGCGTGGAACCGGAGCCTTTTAAGCCTTCGGCCGTCTTATTGTAAGCGTCCACCATGCCTGTAATCACAGCCGTCAAATCCGACGTATCTCCGGATGCTTCTGCCTTTCCAAATAAAGAGTTTTCTCCCTCTTCATTCAGCTTAGACGCATATTCGCTCAGGCTTTTCGCGGCGTCCTGCAGCTTCTTGTTATTTTTGGCGTACTGATTCTGTAAATATGGATTTGTCTGCGTTGTCTGACTGCTGCCGCCAACTGACGAAAATGGATTTCCAACAGACGGCGATTTCTTATTCATAATATCCAGTAATGAGTTCTGCTGCAGAGGAATGCCGGTTCTCTCGGCAGTTCTGGCTAACATTTGATTTGTAATACGCATATTCATCCCTCCTGTAATCATTTCCTTTGCTTCTGTAATTAACTATCGGTGATTCGAACAAAAAAGTTCAGTCCTTTGTAATCAAACCATTCTTTTATGTCATCAATTCCACGTTCCCTGAAGCATGACCGTCAGACAAAACCGGCTCTCTTTTACCTTTATGTCTGCCTTTCCGAAATATTTTTCCGCACAGTTTTTTATATTTTTCAAACCAAGGCCATGACTGTCGCCCGATTTTTCTGAAACAGGAAGCTCGCCCTCCCATTTGAGCGTTCCGGAAAAGCTGTTCTCAATCGAAATCAAAAACATATGTCCTTTCTGACTGACGGAAAGAGAAACGCAAGATTCTCCGCTTTCCTTTTCACACGCTTCAAACGCGTTTTCCAGCCCGTTATTTAAAATAACGCTCATATCAAACACATCAATGCCAAGATGTTTTGGATAAATAAAATTGCCGGAAAATGAAATCCTTTTCTGTCTGGCAATCCTGGCATAACGCCCTAAAATCACATCCGTCACAGGATTTCCCGTCTGGCGTTCCACATCCAGATTTTCTATGGAAGTCTGCATGGAAGAAACATAACGGCGAATTTCCTCTTCCGCTTTTTTATCTCCCGACGCCATCTGAGCAAGCAAAGCGTTAATA
>CATOKN010000329.1 GCA_951800425.1 uncultured Lachnospiraceae bacterium | reverse complement strand
CTCCATGGCAGCCGAGTCGATCATCTCAACCATGCCGTCGCCAAGCGTCTCTCCTAAATCCATTGCCTTACTCAGCATTGCAACGCTAATGTCGCTTTGAACCTTTGTCTGCGCCAATGCCATTGATAATCCGGGAATATCCATACAAGGTACCTCCTGCTCTGTTTTGTACTACAGAGCCCTCTTCATCTAAAGGAACGGCTCTGCCTGTTTTTAGTATATGCTCTTTCTGCTGTTTTTGCAAGAATATTGCCTGAAATTCTTTTGACAGAATAAAATCTCTGATGCCGCATTCTTTCTCAATTTTGAAAACAACAGGGAATTGTCAGATAGTTTCCCGCGTAAATACCGTCGTTTGAAAGATGGTTCAATCTGCGGATTTCTTCGATATACTCTTCTACTCTGTCATATTCCGACGTCTTATGCTCTAATGCAATACTCCAGAGCGTATCGCCTCTTTCAATCATAATGCTGGAATAATATTTACAGGAGCTGAACTCCTGTCTTTTTGCTTTTGCAAAGCCGGAAATATTGCCGCCAATGAAAATCAGGGCAATGATACATACGACAACCGCTATAAGCGTTTTCTTCTGAAACCATCTTCTACTCATCCCCATATTCATAACACATCCTCCTTATACCCAAACGAAAGTTCGGAACATTTGTTTGAATGTATTATATAATTAGAACGAATGTTTGTCAATATTTTCTCGAACAAATTTTCGGAATATCTGTTTGCTATTTTTCCGGCAATGTGTTATGATAAGATAAAGCAAATCAAACAGGGAGGGTTCTTTATGTCATATGGAAAAATAACTGCAAAGCAAGAAGAAATTTTAGAATACATCAAACAGCAAATCTTACAGAAAGGCTATCCTCCCGCTGTCCGGGAAATCTGCGAAGCCGTGCGTTTGAAATCCACTTCCTCCGTGCATTCCCATTTGGAAACTCTCGAGAAAAACGGCTATATCCGCAGAGATCCCACAAAGCCAAGAGCCATTGAAATCTTAGACGACGCCTTTCGTCTGACAAGACGCGAAGTCGTCAATGTCCCGATGGTTGGAAGCGTCGCTGCCGGACAGCCCATTTTAGCCGTTGAAAATATCGAAAACTATTTTCCGATTCCATCTGAGTTTATGCCAAATCAGCAGGTATTTATGCTTCACGTCAAGGGCGACAGTATGATCAATGCAGGTATTTTCGATGGAGACAACATTCTTGTCCGTCAGCAGACCACCGCGTCAAATGGCGATATGGTTGTCGCTCTGGTTGATGATTCCGCAACTGTTAAGACCTTTTATAAAGAAGACGGCCATTATCGGCTTCAGCCGGAAAACGATCATATGGATCCGATTCTTGTTGACGAAGTATCCATCCTTGGCGTTGTATTTGGCGTATTTCGTTTCTTTTAGGAAATGAAAAAACGGCTGGCGAATTTTTTATTCGCCAGCCTGTACGGTCTGAGCTTTTACAAATCTTTCGGCTCAATCAAAACGCCATCCCGCCAGATTCTCTCCAAATCATAAAACAATCTGTCCTGTTTGGAAAATATGTGTACGATAATATCGCCATAATCCATCAAAATCCATGTGGATTTATTGTTTCCCTCAATTTGTTTTATCTGCACTCCCGCCTTATAAAGCTTTTCATCTACGGCGTCCTGCATTGCCTGAAGCTGATTCTGATTTTCTCCGTCGGCCAGTATAAAATAATCTGCAATTACAGATATATTTTGAATGTCAATTACCTGAACATCCCCGGCTTTCTTTTCCTCCAAAGCTTCGCAGGCTAATTTTGCCATTTCTCTTGAATCCATTCTGACTTTCCTTTCTTTTAATATTCATTAAACATCTTTATGTAATATTGATAGGTTTCCTGCGTTTTTGGATCGATTGCGCCTTTTTTCTGATTCAAATAATGCATCGTATCATGCAAAATGCGAAGCAAAGCCTGATCCAAATCCATAAATGCCAGTGTTCTGATTTCGGCCAGGTCTGGCGCCTTGTCTCTGTGCGGCTCAATATAGTCCGCAACAAAAATAATTTTATCTAAAAGGTTCATGCCCGGGGCTCCTGTCGTATGCACTTCAATCGCATGAAGAACTTCCGTATCTTCCACTCCGTAATCTGAACTGGCCAGAAACGCTCCCAGTCTGGAATGCAGAAGAAACGGATTTTCAAGCTCAACATTACGTATTTCCATATGATTTTTTTTGCATAGTCGAATCTGCTCGCTTCCCGGCAGACATTTTGCGCAGTCATGAAGCAATCCTGCAAGCATTGCCTGCTGCATATCCGCTTCATAGCGC
>CATOKN010000328.1 GCA_951800425.1 uncultured Lachnospiraceae bacterium | reverse complement strand
ATGAAAACCCATGTACCTGTCCGAAAGATTTTCCGGTTTGTATATGCGGGAAAATACCAAAGGGAAAGTGCGTAACGAGAAAACCTGTTTTGCCGACAAAAGAGGAGCTTATGAGAAACAGCAGGGCAAAAAGCGCGAAGCTTAGGGTATTTGAAAAAATCTGAGAGGGGATGCTGGGAAATTGAGACAGAATTTAAGACGCAATTACAGAAGAGAGGATTTAAAGACAAATTATTATATAGACGGCAACACGGTTCGCCGGTTGGAAGGGGAGCCGGAAGAGCGGAGACAGCGACAGCTTGAAAAAGAGCAGGAGCAAAAAAGACGTCAGCGCCGCCGCGCCGCCAGACGCAACAGAGAGCGGGAAATGCATATCAGCCTGGGATACGTTATGTTTTGTACGACGGCTGTGTGTCTGCTTGGGATGGTCTGCGTAGCGTATATTTACCTGCAATCCGGAATTACCAGCAAGACAGAGAATATTTCTTTGCTGGAGAGCCAGGTTGCGGATTTGAAAGCGGATAATGACGCTGCGGAAAAGAGAATTGATTTATCCGTAGATTTGGACGAGGTGAAGAAAAAGGCTTTTGAGTATGGTATGAAATATGCGGCGTTAAACCAGATTATTTATTATACCGTAGAAGAAAACGACTTTATGGATCAGTATTCCGATATTCCGGAATAAGAGCCCGCAACAAAGAGGTGACAATGTGAGAAGGAAGAAAAAAGTCACAAAAAAGTTTCTGAAAAGGATGCAAAAGAAGCTGATTTTCCTTTTCCTCTTTATTCTGCTGTTTTTGGGATTTCTGATTGGAAGACTGATGTACATTGAATATAACAAAGGAGATAAATACGAGAAAATCGTGCTTTCCCAGCAGGGATATGACAGCCGCGTCATTCCATACCGGCGCGGGGATATTGTAGACGCCGGAGGGACGCTTCTTGCAACGAGCCTGGATGTTTATAACGTGATATTTGACTGCAATGTTTTGAATCAACAGGAAAAAGAGGTGATTGACGCAACGGTGGCCGCCATAGCTTCCTGTTTTTCAGAAGTGAAAGCAGACGATCTTTACAAAAGACTCAAAGAACGGCCAAACGCCCAGTATGAAGTGCTTTTAAAGAAGCTTCCATATGAAGAAATACAGCCTTACGTAGAGCTTCTGGCAGAAGATAAGGAAAAAGGCAAAAAGAAAAAGGAGAACGGAAAAAAAGAAGCAAGAATTAACCAGAATGCGCTGTGGTTTGAAAAAGAATATATTCGAAATTATCCCTACGGCACTCTGGCGGCGTCGCTGATTGGATTTGTGTCCGGAGGAAACGTGGGCACTATTGGGCTTGAAAATTATTATAATACTACGTTAAACGGATTAAACGGCAGAGAATACGGATATTTAAATTCAGACAATAATTTTGAAAAAACAATCCGCAGCGCCAAAAATGGAAATACCATTGTAACGACCATAGACGCCCATATCCAGTCCGTCGTAGAAGAAAAACTGAAAAAATTCAATGACGAACATATCAATTCCTATGTAACGGCAGACGGCTGTCTGCATGCGGCTGCAATCGTGATGAACCCGCAAAACGGAGATATATACGCAATGGCCAATTATCCTGGATTTGATTTAAATAACCCAAGAGAATTGTCGGATTATTTTACACAGGAGGAACTGGCCGGTCTGAACGATGAGCAGAAGATGGATCTGCTAAATAAGCTTTGGGAAAATTTCTGCATTACGTATACGATTGAGCCTGGTTCCACAGTAAAGCCCATGACGGTGGCCTGCGGACTGGAGACCGGGACTTTGAGCGGCAATGAGAGTTATGTTTGCGATGGACTCGAACACATTAACGGATCGGACGTACATTGCGTCAGCCGTGCCGGACATGGAACGGAGACGGTGGAAAAAGCAATTATGGATTCCTGCAACGACGCGCTGATGCAGATGTCGTATGCGATTGGGCCGGAGCATTTTCAGACATACCAGAATATTTTTGGATTTGGACAAAAGACCGGCATTGATCTTCCTGGAGAAGAGAGAGGGCTTTTGATCAATAATATGAAAAAGATCGACCTTGCCACGAATTCATTCGGACAGAATTTTAACTGTACGATGATTCAGCTTGCATGCGCGTTTTCTTCTCTGATTAATGAGGGACGGTATTACCAGCCGCATGTTGTAAAAAAGATACTGGATGAGGATGGAAACACGATCGAAGAAATAAAGCCGGTACTTTTAAAAGAGACGGTTTCCAAAGAAACGTCAGAAATGGTCAAATCCTATTTATACGCCACGGTATCCGAAG
>CATOKN010000327.1 GCA_951800425.1 uncultured Lachnospiraceae bacterium | reverse complement strand
CCATAATTGGTTACCCGGGGCAGCTTACCGCTGTCTGATCCCGTATACAGCGCCACGTCAAACCGCTCCGACAAACAGTCCAAAAGCCTAAGACGCTCCACTCCCGCAGCCTTCGTTAAAATCATATATAAAAAAATATCTTTATGCGTCCAGGTATATTCTTCGGAAATCTCTATAGACACATATTTGCAAAGCTCTTCTGTCAGGGCATCGTCTGTCATTTCCCGAATCCGGTCATTTCCCGGCGTTTTCAATTGCTCCAAAATCAGAGAATCCATATGGTTTCTGACAGTATCCGGCAAACAATGAATCGAATCAAACAAATTCTTTCCATCGTTATAAAGATTACCGATAAACGTAATGTCATGCTGCGTCTCTGATAATTCCCGCACCCCTTCTGCTCGATTGCAGCTGCGTTTTGCATTTACCCCAAGCGGCAGATGAAACACATGCAAAAGTCCTTTTCTCTTTAGCTCTTCACAATCTTTTCTGTCAAATGTAAAAATATAATTGTACGGACTAAATGCCATAATAGAATACAGCGTCAGCGGCATGGCGTCATAAATCCAGCTTACGTATCTGATTTTCGCCGCAAGAGCCAGCTTTGCTATCAACGGTATAAAATTAAAGGAAAATACCAGCTCATACTCCCCTTCTCCAAGCTTTTGCTGAAACAATCTGCTAAAAACCGGATCTCGATTGTAATCTTTGATTTCATAATCCAAAAGTCCAACCTGATGCTGCATGTCTGTCAAAGCCTGATACGCATCTACTCTTGTCACTTCGCCCCAACTGCAATATAAAATTTTCATAATCAAAATTTTCCTGACCGCAGCGCAGTCGTTACTCCAAAATCAAATATTTTTCATTCAACTCGCGAACTCCGACAGCTTTTTTGTATTTGCTTTGATATGGCTCCGCTTCTTTTCCATCTGCCGCGTCAAGCCACCACAGCACGTCTGTAAAGCCAAGCAGATGACGAAACCTCACCGTTCCGGATATTCTCGGATTGATTTCGAAAACATAATATATTCCGTCTTTCTTTCTCATCTGAAGGTTGAAATAACCTTCCAGTTCAAATATATCCGCGGCCTTTTCCGCTATTTGACGGATTTCCACATCCTCCGTAAATTCCACCTGATTGCTGTAGCCGTCTTTTAACTGCCGCAAAAAAGCAATGACGTTCGTTGTATTCCGGTAGCGAAAGACGCCCGCCGTATATTCTTTTCGGCTGTCTATGTATTCCTGAAATACATAATCCCCGTTCTTTTTTCCGGCCAAACACTCCTGCTTTCCCGGAGTAAAGACCAGTATGTCTTTGGAACCGTTGGATTTTCTGGGCTTGCAAATATAGCGGCCGTCTTTGTCCGCGATTTCGGCTGCATCTTTATAAGTTTTTGGTACGCAAATTCCATGCTGAGAAAGAAAGATGGCCGTTTTATATTTATCCAGGCAAATTTCTAAAATTTTCCGGGATTGTATCAGTACCTGGATATGCTTTTCCTCAAACCTCTTTCTTTCTGCTCCAACCGCTTCAATTTCACGCTCATTCACAGGAATCAGGTGCGTAATCCCGCGGCGTACGCATTGTTCCAGAAGTTCGTCTACATAACTCTCTTCCGCCGCATATCTGCATTGCCAGAATTCTTCTACCAAATCCATGCCGGCTGCAATTTCATTTACATCACATCCATATAATCTGTGATTTTCAGACTTTAGAACTTTCAGGATGCCATATCCAATATTTCCGCTGATTGCCGTTACCAGTATATTTCTCATGCTTTTCTTCTTTCCAATACTTCTTTTAGTTTTGTTAAATCGGGATCATACCGGTCAATCTCCCGGTATAACCGCTTCCGATCTATCGTTACTTCGCCAAACTCCGCCTGCAGTGATTCTGTGTCCACAACGGCATAGCCAAACCCATTCCCATCTCTTGGCTGCCCCAGGGAGCCGGAATTTACTATCAGCGTATTTTGCTCTTTTCTCAGCATCCTGCAATGCGTATGCCCCAATATCACAAGATCATAATTGCGGTAATCATCCGGATTTGAAACAAAGCGATCCGGATAGAGTCTCCCCTCCAGGCTATTCTCAGGCGTTCCGTGAAAAATACCGATTCTGCATCCGTTGCATTCCATCTGATGCTCCGGCTTATGTCTGTCAATCAGCCGGGCCTCCTCCTCATGAAACCGCTTCCTGACATTCGCATAGGAATGTCCGTATTTTTGAATATATTGCTTCTCATCTGACATTCCATGATAAAGACGCAGAAAATATTCGTCATGATTTCCTTTCAGCCAGATAAGCCCGTCCAGGCGCGAAAGA
>CATOKN010000326.1 GCA_951800425.1 uncultured Lachnospiraceae bacterium | reverse complement strand
TGTTTCGACCAAAGAAGTGACAGAAAAAATTTCTGTGGATTTTGATTATGAAAAAGCAGGAGATGAAATCTTAGAGGCGTTTCATTCCATATTGCCCAAATGAGCCAATCAGTTTATTTTTTCAACTTCCCAGCTTAGAAAAGAACCGTTTGCCGCATCAATTTCAAATTCATATTCCATGCCGTCAAAAATAATTTTGCCTTCGTATTTTGTGCCGTCCTCGTCCTGATCGGTTTCAAATTCAAAAATATCGCCGTCTGATGCGCCCGATACTTTGGCAAGCGCCAGTTTTCGGGCTTCTTTGGCGGTGACAGGATCCCCTGATTGGGGTGCGTAATGTTCGGCATCGTAATCGAAGCTTAGGATTTCACCGGTTTTGGCGTCAATTTCATAGTCGTATTCCTGATTTTCCCCGGCATAAAATTCGATTTCGTAGACCATTTTGCCATCTTCGTAATCCAGCTTGTTTTTTACGACAGTTACCTGATCGTCAGAAAATCCGGCGTGGGAAATGGCTTTTGCTTCAGCTTCGTCAGAAGTGATTGCAGCAGATCCATTTTCAGCTGCAGGGATGTTTTGCTGCGTATCTCCGGTCTGTGCAGGATTATTTGTCTGCGTATCCTGCTTTGGCGTTTCATGTTGCTGTGAATTTTCTTCTGTTGTGCGGGTTTCTGCTCTTTCAGTATCTTTACGATCGCTTTGTATGCTCTGGTCTGGCTGTTTGGCGCAGCCGCCAAGCAAAAGAAGCGAAAGCAGAAAAATGGATAAGAAAAAGTATCGTTTCATAAGACAACTCCTTTCATTTGAAAAGAACTTTACCGCATGACGCGGTGCTTTTTGTTTTGCTGTTCTTCGCAGTATTTGCAGCGGTAGACTTCTTTTTCTTTGTCTGTCAGCAGAAATATCTGGTCCAGCTCCTGTTCAATGGAAGTAATGCATCTGGGATTTTTGCACCGGATGACGTTTACGACCTGTTTTGGGAGATGGAGCTGCTTTTTTTCAAAGATTTTATCATTTTTTATAATATTGACGGTGATGTTGTGATCGATAAAGCCCAGGATGTCAAGATCTAACGTATCAACCGGACATTCTACCTTTATCATATCCTTTTTGCCCATTTTGTTGCTTTTTGCATTTTTGATAATCGCTACCTGACAGTCTAATCGGTCTAATTTTAAATCCTTGTAAATCGACATGCTCATGCCGGCTTTGATATGGTCAAGCACGAATCCCTCGGAAATTCCACTGATATTTAACATAGGCTACCTCCATTTCAGCAAAGTAAGAATCAACGCCATGCGGACGTATACGCCGTACCGGGCCTGTTGAAAATAAACGGCTCTGGGATCGTCGTCCACTTCCACGGAAATTTCATTGACGCGGGGAAGCGGATGTAAAATCATCATGTCTTCTTTGGCAAGAGTCAGCTTGTCTTTCGTCAGGATGTAGTAGTCTTTCATACGGACATAGTCCTCTTCATTAAAGAAACGCTCTTTTTGCACGCGCGTCATATATAAAATATCCAGATCTGACATGGCGTCTTCCAACCGTTCGAGTTCTGTAAATGGAACGTCATTTTTTTTCAGCACGTCTTCTCTGATGTAGTCCGGAATTTTAAGCTCTTCCGGTGAAATCAGAACAAAGCGGACATTCGGATAGCGAATGAGCGCATGAATCAGCGAATGGACGGTGCGCCCGAATTTTAAATCTCCGCATAAACCAATCGTCAGGTTGCCAAGTCCCCCTTTCAGGGAATAAATGGTAAGCAGATCGGTTAAGGTTTGCGTTGGATGCTGGTGGCCGCCGTCGCCGGCGTTGATAACCGGAATGGAAGATTTTAAAGAAGCGACAAGCGCCGCGCCTTCTTTTGGATGACGAATGGCGCAGATGTCTGCATAACAGGAAATGACGCGAATGGTATCGGATACGCTTTCGCCTTTGGCGGCAGAACTGCTGTCGGCGCTGGAAAAACCCAAAACAGAACCGCCGAGATTTAACATGGCGGATTCAAAGCTAAGTCTTGTCCGGGTGCTTGGCTCATAAAAACAGGTCGCAAGCTTCTTGCCTTTGCAGGCGTCCGCGTATTTTTCCGGATGATGTTCAATGTCGTTAGCCAGAGTGAGGAGATTGTCAAGCTCCTCTACGGTAAGGTCTAACGGACTCATTAGATGACGCATAAAAGTCCCCCTTTTCGGATTTCTCTTATCATATAATGTATGAGGAAAAAATACAAGAAAAAAATGATCCGATTGGTGGAAAAAATTGCCATAGATATGAATTTTTTCTCCGCTTCTTTGTGCAATCTTTACAATGGCGCGGCAGGTATGTTACAA
>CATOKN010000325.1 GCA_951800425.1 uncultured Lachnospiraceae bacterium | reverse complement strand
ATGTTGGAGGGATTATTTCCAATTACCCGGACACTTTGAAAAATCTGAAAGGATAACCGTACATTGCCGGCTTTCGAAATTAAGAAAGTTTTATCTGATAGCATAAGGGAGATTTGGAATGAATGTAATAGAAACGATGGGATTTACAAAATTTTACGGCAAGTCCAGAGGTGTGGTGGATTTAAACCTTTCGGTATCGCAAGGGGAATTTTTTGGCTTTATCGGTCCGAACGGAGCGGGAAAAAGCACGACGATTCGCGCGCTTTTGGGATTGATAAAGCCAAGCAGTGGAAGTGCAAAAATATTTGGAAAAGATATTTTGTCAGAAAAAGAGACGATTCTGAAAGAGACAGGGTATCTGCCGTCTGAGGCTGTATTTTATTCCGGTATGCGCGTAAAAGAAATTATAAAGCTTTCCGCCGGTTTAAGGAAAGCCGACTGTGCAAAGGAGGCGGAAAGGCTGTGCGAAAGATTAAAGCTTGACGTATCCAAAAAAGTGGAGGAGCTTTCTTTTGGAAATCGAAAAAAAGTGGCGATTGTGTGCGCGCTCCAGAGCAAACCCAGGCTTTGCATTTTGGATGAGCCGACCAGCGGGCTGGATCCTTTGATGCAGAGGGAGTTTTTTGCGATTTTAAAGGAACGGCACGAAGAAGGAGCCACAATTTTTCTTTCTTCCCATATCCTTTCCGAAATACAAAAAAACTGTACGCGCGCGGCAATCATCCGGGATGGAAAAGTGATTGCCTGTGACAGCGTGGAAGCGTTGTCGAAGAATAATGCAAAAAGAGTACAGATACAGGGGGAGGCAGAGCTTTCTTCTCTTTCCGACATTCGCGATTTGAAACAGACGGATGGCGGCGTCAGCTTTCTTTACGGAGGAGACGTCAACAGGCTGCTTGCCGCGCTATCCCAACAGACGATTATGGATTTGACGATAGCCGAACCTGATTTGGAAGAAATATTTCTGCATTATTATCTGGACGGAGGTGACAGGAAATGACAATTGTATGGCATGAACTGAAACAAAACAGAATTTCCCTTATCATTTGGACGGCGGCAATTGGATTTTTGCTGGCCGTCTGCATTTTCATGTTTCCGGAAATGAAAGGGCAGATGGATGAGATGAATGAAATGTTTGGTTCTATGGGCAGTTTTACGGAAGCGTTTGGAATGGATAAGGTCAGTTTTGGTACGCTGACAGGATTTTACGCTGTAGAATGCGGAAATATCCTTGGATTGGGAGGAGCGTTTTTTGCATCGTTGACGTCTGTTGCCGTGCTTTCAAAGGAAGAGAAAAACCATACGGCAGAATTTTTGCTGACGCATCCCATCGGCCGGATCGAAATTGTGACGGGGAAACTGGCGTCTGTGTTGCTTCAGATTGTATTTTTAAACGGAGTCATTTATCTGTTGGCCATTTCTTCTGTCGTGATGACAGGGGAAGCCGTTCCGTGGCAGGAAATTACATTGCTGCATCTGGCTTATTTTCTGCTGCAAATAGAACTTGCAGGAATTTGTTTTGGCATTTCCGCTTTTCTTCGGCAAGGAGGCGCCGGAATAGGGATTGGCGTTGCCGTTATGATGTATTTTTTGAATTTAATCGCAAACATTTCAGACAACGCCGAATTTTTGAAATATATTACGCCGTTTGGATATGCCGATGGAGCGGAGCTTGTCGTAAGCCTTTGTCTGGATCAAACGCTTACGGCGATTGGAATGGCGTTTGCCGCCGCGGGAATTCTCGCCGGCTATATAAAATATTTAAGAAAAGATATTCTGTAAAAAAGTCAAAAGAAATCGTTTATCTTTAAGCTTTGTCTTGTCCTTCGTAAAACCTGCATCCGCAGCGCCCATGCTCTTTCACGTCGTAAAGCGCGACATCCGCATGTTTATAGAGATCATCCGTAAACGTACATTCGGAAAAAGCGGCTCCCACGCTTAACGAAACCTCGGGCAGTCCGTCTGTCGGATGCAGCAAAGCTTCATTGATAGACTTTATTTTTTCCAGAATCATTGGCTTCATATCTTCCGTGGCGTTGGTGATGATTACGGCAAATTCATCTCCTCCGATTCTGGCCGGAAAATCTGTGTTTCGAAAGCTTTCTTCTAAAAGCATTGCGACTTTCTTTAAAACACGATCGCCAATTTCGTGACCATAACCGTCGTTGACAAGCTTGAATTTGTCTACGTCAATAATCAGCAGCGCAAAAGGCTCCAGTTTTTTCTTAAGTACTTCCTGAAGATGGTCAAACGCGCCCCGGTTGATAATGCCGGTCAGCGGATCGTGTTCCGCCTGATAGCGGAGCGTGGATTCATTGGCGGCATTCAGTTCAAAAATATTGT
>CATOKN010000324.1 GCA_951800425.1 uncultured Lachnospiraceae bacterium | reverse complement strand
CACTTCAAAAATATTATACTCTATCTTGTCATCAAATCCTGCAATTCCATTAAAAGAATTATTTTTTATCGCATTGGAAAAATAGATATGCAGGAACAGTTGTATTGGAATACATAGAATAAACATAAGAATGCATATCCCAACGCTAAAAATATCTGTTAATGCACTTTGAATGATATATGCCAATATACAGAAAACAGATATTCCTATAAAACCCCATGACACTTTTCCTATTGATACTTCCCCTTGTGCTGATGATTTTTCCCCACCTTTATTCCCTAGTAATGTATCAACATCAACTTCAAACAATTGTGCTAACTTAATTAAATTGTCAGAATTTGGTTTTGAAGTATTAGCTTCCCATTTGGTTACGGCTTGACGGCTGACCTCCAAATATTCCGCAATTTTTTCCTGTGACAGTCCTTTCTTTTTGCGATAGTACATAAGAGTTTCCGCTAATTGATTATCATTCATATTACGCACCTCCGTATAATTCTGATAGCAATAATATACTGATTTATCCGGTTGCACTCTACCAACTATATAGAAATTATGGGCAACTATATGGCAACTATTAGTTGCAACTGCTGTTTTTTCTGCTCTTAACAAGGAGCGTTTCGACTATTTCCGAAACGCTCCTTAAGAATCTGTGGATTAACACTGATTTTGAATTTTAATCTTCTAATAATACACGTTTTCTTTCTATCATTTCCCCGATTCTCTCGATATATTGGGAAACATCTTTCACATTCTCGCTTCGCTCGATCCGCCCGTCCGGATACACCCTTTTACTAATCGATCCGGCTCCGCAAGCCACAATTGTCTGCTTCTCCTCCATAATCAAAATATTATACACGCCGGCTTTCCCTGCCTTTGCATATCCTACGTTTTCAAAATTCCCGGCCATATTTTTCTGACGATACAAATAATATGGCTTTAATCCCATCTGCCTTGCGTAATCTGCCGTCAGGTCTATCGTCTTCTCCGTATTTTCAAACGTAAAATCCTGATACTCTTCCCGAAACATAGAAAGACGCGCCGCGCGCTTTAACGCAAGCGAATGGACCGTCAGATTATCCGGCGACAGGATTTGCATGCGCTCCATCGTATACTTCACATCAGAAAGCGTTTCATTCGGAAGCCCGACAATCAGGTCCATATTAATATTGTCAAACCCCATTTCCCGCGCAAGATAAAAGCTCTCTTCCGCTTCCCGCGCCGTGTGGCGGCGCCCGATTATTTTCAGCGTCTTATCATTCATCGTCTGAGGATTTACGGAAATTCTTGAAATGTCAAATGCACGCAAAGCCGCCAGTTTTTCTTTCGTAATGCTGTCCGGCCTGCCGGCTTCTACGGTATATTCGTGGCAAAAAGACAAATCAAAGCTATCCTGTACTTTCCCGAGCAGCCTTTTTAGCTGCTCCGGATTCAGCGTCGTCGGCGTTCCTCCCCCGATGTAAACGGAATTTAAATGTCTGTCTTTCAAACGATTTGCCGTAAAATCTATTTCTTTTTCCAGAGCGTCCAGATAGCGTTCTACGCTTCCTTCCCATGCAGAAAGCGGATAAGAAGTAAACGAACAATACAGACAGGTGCTTGGACAAAACGGAATTCCTATGTAAAGACTATATCCCTTTTCGCAATCCAGCTTTTCCAAAAGCTTTTTCTCCCGTCTCGCAATCTCGATGCTTAAATTGATTTTGTCCTCCGATGCATAATACGTTTCTTTCATATGTTTGCAAATGGCGTCTTCATCTTTTCCTGCTTCCAAAAATGCCATTGCGATTTTCGTCGGGCGAATTCCCGTCAGGCTCCCCCACGGCAGGGTTTTGCCCGTATGTTGGCTTAACATTTGATAATATGCCTGTTTCAGACGATTTTTCGTCTCTTTTCGATTGGAAAAATCAACTTCTACCGTTCGTTTCTGCAGCAGCCGCCTTGCGCCCTCTCCAGGTGCAAAAAATGAAATTTCTATCGAATGCTCCAGATAGTCCGTAAATGCGCAAAACGATATTTCCTCTTCCGCCTCTTTTTTTCCAACTGACACCATAACTTTTTCTGCCGGAAAAAACGCTTTGACCAAAGAGTGAATATCGTATTCAAAATCAGCTCTGTTTAATTGTACCGTAATCATGACGCCATTCCCCTATATAAAAGGATTGTGCTGTTTCTCCCAGCCAACCGTCGTCGTGCTTTCATGTCCCGGATATACTTTCGTCTGTCCTGGCAAAACCAGCAGTTTTTCCCGAATGGAACGAAGCAGTACGCTCATGCTGCCTCCCGGAAAATCGGTTCTTCCTATGGAACCGCAAAACAGGGTGTCTCCCACAAAAACCGTCTGCTCC
>CATOKN010000323.1 GCA_951800425.1 uncultured Lachnospiraceae bacterium | reverse complement strand
GTCCAGAATTTATGAATGCCATGCCGGACTCATCGAGTTTGCCGCTCCGATTATGGCAAACGACAGGCTGTTGGGCGCGTTTATCGGAGGACAGGCGCTTACAAAAGCCCCTGATCCTGAAGCCATAAAAAAGATGGCGGAAGAAATTGGCGCGGATCCAAAAGTATGCGTGCAGGAAGCAGAGAAAATTCCGGTTCTTGACAAAGATTCCATAGAAAACGCGGCGCAGTTTCTTTATACGGTGGCGGATGTTTTGTCGAATATGGCATACCATAAAAATCTTTTTTACCATATTAATCTGGAGCTTGAAAAATCAGCCAATATGAAATCCGATTTTCTGGCGAATATGAGCCATGAAATCAGGACGCCAATGAACGCGGTCATCGGAATGGCGGAAATGGCGCTGCGGGAGGAACTTCCGCCCGCGGCAAAAGAGCATATCAATCAGATTAAAGAATCCGGAAAATCGCTTTTGACTATTATCAATGATATTCTGGATTTTTCCAAAATTGAGTCTGGAAAAATGGATATTAACGTGGTGAATTATGAGCCGATGTCTCTGATTTACGACGTGGCCAATATCGTAATGACGCGTCTGAAAGGCAAAGATATTGAGCTGATTTTGGATATTGCGCCGGGATTGCCCAATAAGCTTTCCGGAGATAATATCCGAATTAAGCAGATTCTTTTAAATATTGCAAATAACGCGGCTAAATTTACATTTGAAGGAAAGATTGTTATAAAAATGCATTACATAAAAACGTCTTCCGATGAAATTGAACTTCAGGTCGCCGTGGAAGATACGGGAATCGGTATAAAAAAGACAGATATGGGAAAATTATTCCAGTCTTTCCAGCAGGTGGACAGCAAGAGAAACCGAAACATCGAAGGGACCGGCCTGGGACTTGCAATTTCCAGACATCTTCTGACGCTGATGAACGGAACGATTCAGGTGGAAAGCGAATATCAGAAAGGAAGTATCTTTTCTTTTTCTCTTCCGCAGAAAATTGTGGATGAGACGCCCTGCATCCGGATAAAGGAACCCGAGTCTCTCTTTGTTTCCGGGCTGATTCAAAATCCTTATTTAAGCGCAAGCCTGAAGGCGGACGTTACGAGACTTGGCGTGGAATACAAAGAGCTTACGAAAGAACAGGAGCTTGCGTCGCTGCCGCATGGAAAAAAAGCGTTTCTCTTTATTGAGCAGCCTCTGTTTTCGGAATATGTCAAAGAATATGTAAAAAGCAATCCCGATGTAACGGCCGTTTTGATTATTAACTTTTTTGAAGACATGAAATACAACATTCAAAATCTTCTTGTGATAAAAAAACCGCTGTTTGCCTTGAATGTAGCAGTATTGCTCAACAGAGAGGAGCTTCATTTTGAAGATTCCGATTCGGACGACAAAGGATTTGATTTTATTGCTCCGGACGCGGAAGTTTTACTTGTGGATGATAACGCCGTCAATCTGACTGTTGCGGAAGGACTTTTGGAGCCGCTGAAAATGAAGATTGATACCGTGATGAGCGGAAAAGCGGCTATTGAGAAAATCAGTAAATTCCACTATGATATTGTATTTATGGATCATATGATGCCGGAACTGGACGGGGTTGAGACGACGCATATCATTCGGCGGTTTCATAAAGAATATGATAATGTGCCGATCATTGCTTTGACGGCAAACGCCGTAGAGGGAACGCAGGAGATGTTTTGCCGCGAAGGAATGAATGATTTTGTGCCGAAGCCGATTGAGCTTACGATGCTGATTGCCAAAGTCAAAAAATGGCTTCCCGAAGAAAAAATTAAAAAAGTCCATGGAACTTTGGGCGTACAGAAAAAGGCGGGCAAAGACGACGCCATTGCCGTCGGCGATTTGAACGTAGCGTTTGCCATGAAGTTTTTGGGCAGCGAAGAATTGTTCTGGACGATTTTGAAGGTTTATTATAAGAGCATCGAGAAAAAGGCGAAGCTGATAAAATCTTTGGAAGAACAGGAAAACTGGGAAGATTATACGATAGAAGTCCACGCGCTCAAAAGCTCCTCCAGGCAGATTGGAGCAAGCTCTCTTTCTGAAAAGGCGGCTGCGCTGGAAAAGGCGGGAAATGAGAAAGACGGCGTCTTTATACACCGTCGTACGGATGAGATGCTGGAACAATATACAAATTATCTGGCCGTTTTGGAGCCGTTTTGTTCCGATCAGAAAAAAGAAGAAAAGAAAAAAGACGCTGCTTCTAACCCCATCTCAAAAGAGACGCTGCGCAATTGCTTTACGGATATGCGCGCGGCAATGGAAGAGCTGGATATGGATACCATTGGAAACGTGATTGAAACCATGGAAAGCTATGATTATGAAGACGGCGAAAAAGAGC
>CATOKN010000322.1 GCA_951800425.1 uncultured Lachnospiraceae bacterium | reverse complement strand
ACGCAAGCATTCTGCTTGGTAAATATGAGGAGGAAGCCTGATATGTCTCTTCTTACTACAAAACAGATTATGGAAATCATTCCGCACAGACAGCCGTTTTTGCTGATTGATACGATTGAGGAGTTAGAACCCGGCGTAAAAGCCGTGGGAAAAAAATGCGTCAGCTACAACGAGCCTTATTTTGCAGGGCATTTTCCAAACGAGCCTGTAATGCCGGGCGTACTGATCATTGAAGCGATGGCGCAGGCCGGGGCGGTTGCGATTTTAAGCAAACCGGAAAACAAAGGAAAGACGGCGTATTTTGCGGGAATCAGCAGCGCAAAATTCAAACAGAAAGTCGTACCCGGAGACGTACTGACATTAGAGCTTGAAATTATCAAAGAAAAAGGTCCTATAGGAATCGGAAGAGGAACTGCGAGGGTAGATGGGAAAATTGCAGCATCTGCAGAACTGACATTTGCAATCGGAAATGGAGAATAACCGGAGGGAAATTATGGCGCCGATTTTAAAGAGGAAGAAATTTATTGATGTAAAAAGGCCGCAGAATACTGCGGATCGGATTGTATGTCCGGCTTGCAAAAAAGAGCTGGAGAAATTAGAAGTTGTGATCAACAAATATGTCTGCTATGAATGCGGCAGCTATTTCAGGGTGCGCACGTCCAACAGAATTAAAATGGTAGCGGACAAAGAAAGCTTTACGCCCTGGTTTGAAGAAATGGAATTTAAAAATCCCCTGGATTTTCCCGAATACGAAAAGAAAATCTTTGTCGCGAGGGAAAAGACCGGCCTGAAAGAGGGCGTAACGGTGGGCGAAGCAAAAATTTACGGAGAATCCGTTGTGCTTGGCGTCTGCGACGCGAGATTTTTAATGGGAAGCATGGGCCACATCGTAGGAGAAAAAATTGCGTCCGCAGTGGAGCGGGCGACAGAATTAAAGCTTCCCGTAATTTTGTTTTGCTGCTCCGGAGGAGCCAGAATGCAGGAGGGAATCATTTCTCTGATGCAGATGGCCAAAACCTCCGCGGCGTTAAAACGCCATTCCGACGCGGGTCTTTTGTATGTTCCGGTTTTAACGGATCCGACGACGGGCGGCGTAACGGCAAGCTTTGCCATGTTGGGAGACATTATTTTGGCGGAGCCGGGGGCTTTGATTGGATTTGCGGGGCCGCGCGTAATTGAGCAGACAATTGGACAAAAGCTGCCGGAAGGATTCCAGAGAGCGGAATTCCAGTTAGAGCATGGATTTGTGGACGCGATTGTAGAACGGAAAAATCTGAAAAAGACGCTGTATCAGATTTTAAAGCTGCACCACAAAAACGAAGGCTTTGCAAATTTTGCCGACGGAACAGATTTCGTCTTTAAGCCGACGGAGCTGATGCGGGAGCGCGCGGCAAAAAGCAAGAGCATGAGCGCCTGGGAAAAAGTAAAGTCTGTCAGAAGCACAAAGCGTCTTGCTTCCGTAGATTATATGGAAGCCATATTCGACGATTTTATGGAGCTTCACGGCGATCGCTATTACAGAGACGATCCGGCGGTAGTCGGAGGGATTGCAAGCCTTTGCGGGCAGCCGGTGACGGTAATCGGCGTACACAAAGGAAAAGATTTAAAAGACTGCATGAAGCACAATTACGGCATGCCCTCTCCGGAGGGGTACCGTAAAGCGCTTCGCCTGATGAAAGAAGCGGAAAAATTTCATCGTCCCATCATTACTTTCGTCAACACTTCCGGCGCATTCTGCGGCATGGAAGCGGAAGAGGGAGGACAGGGAGAAGCGATTGCCAGAAATCTCTATGAAATGTCCGGCATAAAAGTCCCGATTCTCTGCCTGATGATTGGAGAGGGAGGAAGCGGCGGCGCGCTTGCGCTTGCGGTTGGAAATGAAGTCTGGATGATGGAAAACGCGACGTATTCCATTCTTTCCCCGGAGGGATTCGCGTCTATTTTGTGGAAAGACGGAAAGCGGGCAAAGGAAGCGGCCGAAGTGATGAAAATCACGGCGCAGGATTTGTACGACTTAAAAGTGGTGGAAAAAATCATACCGGAATTTGGCGGCGCAAACGAAGACGCTCTTTTCGATATAGCTATGTTTATGAAATACCATATGAAAAAATTTTTGGAAAAATACAGTAAGATGGATGGAAGCAAGCTGGCAGAAGACCGTTACCAGAGGTTCCGCAGCTTTTAAAAAGGAGTTTGTCAGATGAAAACCAGAATTTGTGGAACAGGAAGCGCGCTTCCGTAACGGGAAGTAACCAATGACGATTTGAGCAGGATTATGGACACCTCGGATGAATGGATCAAAAGCCGTACCGGGATAGGCTCAAGGCATCTTGCAGTAGAAGAAACCCTTGTCAGTCTTGCGGCAA
>CATOKN010000321.1 GCA_951800425.1 uncultured Lachnospiraceae bacterium | reverse complement strand
AAAGGAGGGGAAACCATGCAAACAAAGATGAGTGTAAGAGCTGTTTCAGTCATCGGTCTTTTGGTTGCCGCGGAAATTATACTGGCTCGTTTTTCCATACATACGTGGAATATCAAAATCGGGTTTAGTTTTGTTCCGATTGTCGTGGCAGCCATTTTTTATGGACCGGCCGCGGGCGGCCTTGTAGCGGCAATCGGCGACATTATGAGCTTTATTTTGTTTCCGGTTGGAGCTTATTTTCCAGGCTTTACGCTGACGGCGTTTTTGACCGGCGTTGTATTTGGCTGGTTCTTTCGAAAGAAAGTTACCGTTTTCAATGCTTTTCTGGCCGTGCTGGTCGTACAGGCCCTGATTAGTCAGTGCGTCAATACCTATATGATTTCATTTTTGTACGGAAGTCCTTACTGGTCGCTTTTTGCCACAAGGATTTACCAGACGGCGGCAATGGCCGTTGTACAGATGGCGGGTATTTTACTCATTGATAAGAAGCTTATGCCAATATTAAGAAAATATGAAACCCTGTAAGGAGTAAGAAAATGGAGTTGGACAAAAAGACGACCCGCAATATTATAAAAATTGCAATAACGGTTGTGATTGTTGCATTTTTGCTGAATCATGCCGTTGGCTTTCTTGCGGTGTTTAAAAAGATTCTGGGGCTGCTTTCGCCGTTTTTCATTGGCGGGGCAATGGCGTTTATTATCAACGTCCCCATGCAGGCATACGAGAAGCGCTGTTTTGGGCGAATTAAAAAGAAGAGCTTAAGACGGGGCATAGCGCTGGTCTGCGCATATCTTTCGATTCTTTTTGTCCTGCTCCTTGTTATGGGGCTTGTTGTTCCGGAAATTGCAAATACCGTGCGAAGCCTGATTCTGGAATTGCCGGCCCGTATGAAAATGGTGGAAGACTGGCTGGATGAGCTTTTAAAAAACAGTACGGAATTGGATGATTATTTTTCCAATGTCCTGAATAATATTGAAGTATATATGATGGATTTTATCAAAGGATGGGACGTGAAAAAATCCGGAAACATTCTATTGACCATGACGGGGGCGATTTCCGGCACGGTTTCGATTGTAGTCAACTTTTTTATGGGATTGATTTTTTCCATTTATCTGCTTTCCCAGAAAGAAAAGCTGGCAAAGCAGTTCGGACGCCTGATGGCGGTTGTATTCAAAGAGCCGCTTTGTTCCAGAATAAATCATGTGCTTGCGCTTGGCAGTGATACGTTTCGCAGGTTTATTACGGGGCAGTGTCTGGAGGCGGTGATTTTTGGAGGCATTATCTTTTTAAGCATGACGATTTTCAAAATGCCGTACGCGCTGACGATTAGCGTTTTGATTATGCTGATGTCTCTGATTCCGATTTTCGGCGCGTTTATCGGCTGTATTTCCGGCGCTTTTTTGATTTTATTCGTCAGTCCTTTACAGGCGGCGCTGTTTGTTGTAATGTTTTTAGTCATCCAGCAGTTGGAAGGGAATCTGATTTATCCTCATGTAGTTGGAAATTCTGTCGGGCTTCCTTCCATCTGGGTATTTTCCGCCGTGATTTTGGGCGGCAATCTTTTCGGCATCATTGGAATGCTGGTGTTTATACCGATTACGTCCGTCGTATATGCGTTGTTAAGAGAATGGGTCATAAAAAAAGAAAAAAGCAGTAATGGGAGGACGGAATGTTAGAAATTTTAAAAGCAGTATTTTTTGGAATTGTAGAGGGAATTACGGAATGGCTTCCTATCAGCAGCACGGGGCATTTAATTTTGCTGAATGAATTTATCCAATTGGATGTATCGGAGGATTTTTTCAGCATGTTTGAAGTCGTGATCCAGCTTGGAGCGATTTTTGCCGTCGTGCTTTTGTTTTTTCAGAAACTCTGGCCTTTTTCCACACAGGAGAAGTACTGCATCAAACAGGATACTTTCATTATGTGGTTTAAAATTGTCGTTGCCTGTATACCGGCGGCGGTTATAGAGCTGGCGTTTGGAGATGTGATTGAGGATATGTTTTATAATTACGTTGTCATTGCGCTTGCGCTGATTGTATTTGGAGTTGCATTTATTATCATTGAAAATAAAAACGGCAGGAAACGTCCAAAGATGGATTCGATTGCGGAGATAACCTGGAATACGGCGTTTTGGATTGGAATGTTTCAGTTGATCGCGGCGGTATTTCCAGGAACGAGCCGTTCGGGAGCTACGATTATCGGCGGGATTTTGCTCGGGGTATCCAGAGGCGTCGCAGCGGAATTTACGTTTTTTCTGGCAATACCGGTTATGTTTGGAGCCAGTCTGATGAAGATGCTGCGTTTTGGTTTTGTCTTTTCTTCCGAGGAGCTTATCATTTTGATCGTGGGCATGGCGACGGCGTTTCTGGTT
>CATOKN010000320.1 GCA_951800425.1 uncultured Lachnospiraceae bacterium | reverse complement strand
GGAATATACAAAGCGCGTAGAAGAACAAAAACGCTTTATCCGGGAGTTTCCGACGCGTTATCCGGTGAAATTTCTTTGCGGCGCGTTTGATAAAGAGAGGTTTTATGAGGAAATCAAAGGATATGAATCTGAACGGGAGGGCGGCGAACGCTGTTTTCGCTGTTACAGGCTGAGACTTTTGGAGTCTGCAAAAGCGGCGAAACGCGTGGGAGCGGATTTTTTTACGACGACGCTTTCCATTAGTCCGCAAAAGAATGCGGAAAAATTAAACGAAATCGGAGAAGCTCTCGCCAAAGAATACGGCGTATCTTATTTGAGTTCGGATTTTAAGAAAAAAAACGGATACAAGCGTTCCGTAGAGCTTTCAAAAGAATATGGAATGTACCGGCAGGATTATTGCGGCTGTATTTTTTCCAGGCAGGAACGGGAAAGGAGAATATGAATTATGGCACAATTGTGGGGAGGACGCTTTACCAAGGAGACAGACAAACTGGTGTATAACTTTAACGCGTCCATATCGTTTGATCAGAAATTTTATAAACAGGATATAGAGGGCAGTAAGGCGCACGTCGCCATGCTGGGCAGACAAAACATCCTGACAAAAGAGGAAGCGGAACAGATTTTAGAAGCTCTGGATGGAATTTTGGAAGATGTGGAGTCAGGGAAGCTGGCGATTACAGAGGAATATGAGGATATTCACAGCTTTGTCGAGGCGGTTTTGATTAGCCGGATTGGAGACGCCGGAAAGAAGCTGCATACCGGAAGAAGCAGAAACGATCAGGTGGCTCTTGATATGCGGCTTTATACGAGGGAAGAAATCAAAGCGGCCGACGCGCTGCTGCAAAAGCTGCTGCAGACGATTTTAGAGATTATGAAATCACATACGGAAACGATTATGCCGGGCTTTACGCATCTGCAAAAAGCGCAGCCGATTACGCTGGCGCATCACATGGGAGCTTATTTTGAAATGTTTAAGCGCGACAGACAGAGGATGTCTGACATATATCAGAGAATGAATTACTGCCCGCTTGGATCGGGCGCCTTAGCCGGGACGACGTATCCTTTGGACAGGGAAGATACGGCGAAGACGCTTGGATTTTACGGGCCGATGCTAAACAGCATGGACGGCGTGTCCGACAGGGACTATCTCATTGAATTTTTGTCGGCATTGTCTGTCGTTATGATGCATTTGAGCCGCTTTTCGGAGGAAGTAATTATCTGGAATTCCAATGAATATGGCTTTGTGGAGATAGATGATGCATATAGTACCGGAAGCAGTATTATGCCGCAGAAAAAAAACCCGGATATTGCAGAACTGGTCCGGGGCAAGACGGGGAGAGTATACGGCGCGCTGCTATCCCTGCTTACAACGATGAAAGGCATTCCGCTTGCTTACAACAAAGATATGCAGGAAGACAAAGAGCTGACGTTTGACGCCATAGATACGGCGAAAGGCTGCCTGGCGTTGTTTGACGGAATGCTTGCCACGATGAAATTTAACAAAGACGCAATGCGAAAAAGCGCGAGCCTTGGCTTTACGAACGCGACGGACGCCGCAGATTATCTGGTGAATCATGGCGTGCCGTTTCGGGACGCCCATGGCGTAATCGGGAGAATTGTGCTGTTTTGCGTGGAAAAAGGGGTTGCGATTGACGATATGCGGCTGGAAGAGATGAAAGAATTTTCCGATGTCTTTGAAGAGGACATTTATGACGCGATTTCCATGGAAACGTGCGTAAATAAAAGGCTGACGGTCGGGGCGCCTGGGAAAGAGGCCATGGAGTCCGTGATTTTGGAAGAAGAAAATTACTTGCGAAAGAATCCTGTTATGAGCTAATATAAAGGGAAGAATGCGAAGAAAGTTGAGGAGAAAGAAATGAATGAAAAATTGAAAGTTGGAATTTTAGGCGGTACGGGCATGGTAGGACAGAGGTTTATTTCCCTCCTGGAACATCATCCGTGGTTTGAGGTGACGACCATTGCGGCAAGTCCAAGGAGCGCCGGAAAAACATATGAAGAAGCCGTGGGCGGGCGTTGGAAAATGGATACGCCAATGCCTGAGGCAGTCAAAGGCATCGTTGTAAAAAATGTAAATGAAATCGAAGAAACAGCGTCTTGTGTAGATTTTGTTTTTTCTGCCGTAGATATGACAAAGGAAGAAATCCGCAAAATCGAAGAAGATTATGCGAAAACGGAAACGCCCGTCGTTTCCAACAACAGCGCGCACCGCTGGACGCCGGATGTGCCGATGGTAGTGCCGGAAATCAATCCGGAGCATATGGATGTCATTGAATTTCAAAAGAAGCGTCTTGGTACGACGAGAGGATTTATCGCAGTAAAGCCTAATTGTTCCATCCAAAGCTACGCGCCCGTTTTA
>CATOKN010000319.1 GCA_951800425.1 uncultured Lachnospiraceae bacterium | reverse complement strand
AAAAAAAAAAAAATGGACTTATTTCAGAAAATGGAAGAGATTCCTGAGAGTAGTATGGATAAGGAATACTATTTATTCTGCTATAACTGGGCGTCTATTTTAATTGTGAAAAGTTTATTGGACGTAAGAGAAGTAGACGCTGCAAAAGAACAGCTTCGTGTATTGGAAGAGAGAGGAAGCTGTTCGGAACATGATTTGTTTTATCTGAGCTGTATGTTAAAAGTTGCGGAAATGGAACAAAATTTAAAAAGTCTGGAGGAATTGTGTAAAAAAAGAAAGGAAAGCGGCGATTTTAAAAATTCTTTTTTGAATTCAAAAGGCTATCACATAGATGAGGTGATTATGCAGCTTCTGGAAAAACAGCATAAAATGGGAGAATACTATAAGTATAAAGATTTTTTGGTTTCTCAGGGATATTTGTATGAAATACCGGAATCCTGAGCAAAGAAGGGAAAAATGAGACGCTATGAAATATGTAAACAGAAGAGAGAGTATACGGCTGGCAAATCAGTTTATCAGCAAACGATTTTCAGTCAGGGATATTTCTTTTGAAGAGATCATATTGCGAAATTATCTGATTTCCCTTCACTGGGAAAATATGGAGGAAAACGTCAGAGGGAACTATTTGAATGAAAATCTTCTTCTGGCGAAGAGGGAGATCGAAGAAAGAAGCAGAAATCAGACGTGGGATGTAAAATCCCTGTGCGGAATGGGACATTCTCTGCATTGCGTACAGAATAAGCTGCATTGTCTGAATAAAATGACGGTTTCTTATCAGGCGTATGCTTTGAGCTGGATTCGCAGTTATATCAGGCAGGTTGAGCGTTTTTCCAGTCAGGGCGATATAGATTTGTCTTATGAAAGCGGCGTTTGCTGCGCAATACGATATATGCTTTGTGAGGAAGCGTTTTTTCAGGATGCTATCTTGAGACTGACGGAACTGTTTTTGGATTTGTTTGCCATACAGTCAGAAAAAAAAGATTTAAATTTTGGCATGCGGTATGGATGGAACGGATATTTGTGGACGCTGAATCAGTTCAGGAAGAAGTATTTGGACTGTGGCAATGTGAAAAAAGCAGTCTGCGATATGGTTCGCATTTTTTTGGAGAAGAGGCGCTTTGACAAGGATTTGAGCTTTTGGCCCGCAATTATAAGCGCCAATGGAAAAGAAGTTCATAACATTTCCGATAGCTGGAGTTATGGATCGACGATGACGCTGATGAATTTACAGGAGAGTGTGGAATTGTTTGAAATTCCGGAGCAAGGATTTTTGGATGAGTTGAAAATGAGGTGCAATCTTTGCGTGGGAGATTTGTGTTTCACAGATGCCGGTCATGATACGGGATACGCGGGGGCGCTGCGGTTGTTTGAAACGGCTTTCAGAAAATATCGTCTTCCATGTTTTGGATATATGAAAGAGTGCCTGGCAGAAGAACTGTTAAGAGAACATACGACGGACGGCGTGTATTCCTTTTTCAAATATAATGTGGCAGACGGAAATTTGAAAAAGGAATCAGACGTTGGCAGGGATGCGGTAAGGGAAAGCTATATGATTTATATCGTGCTTTTGTTTGCGGGGTATGTGGAATGAAAGACATCAGAAACATTATTGCAAATTACAGAAAGACGTTTCGCATATTGTGGAAAGTGGATGCGGCAAGCGTGCTGTTTTTGCTTATTTCCGTTACGATAACCGGAATCATACCAACGCTTTCGACGGTAATTATGCAGCATATTATGAATTTGATTACGAGTCCGCAAAGGGAAATCCAGACGCTGGCGCTTTACATAGGCTTGTACATAGGGTGCGACGCCATTCTCGAAATTTTAAATCTCTGCACAACATACGTTACCAGCATATACGAAAAAAAGATTACGCTGGATCTGGATGCGAAAATTCTGAATAAAGTCAAAAGTCTGGATCTAAAGCATTTTGAAGATTCCGAGTCGTATAATAAAATACAGCGGGCGCAGGCAGAGAACGGGGGGCGTATGTTCAATTATTTTCTGAGCGCCACTTCTGTCATTCAATATGTGACGATGCTGATTGGAGCGGGCGTGATTTTGCTGTCATGGAACGCATGGTCCATTTTGCTGGTAAGCGTCGCGGCGTTTGTCAATACCGCGTTTATGCTTAAAATCAATAAATATCAGTTTGAGGTTTTACGAAAGAGGACAGGGGAAGAACGGGAAAAGTGGTATTATCAGTATATATTGACAAATGATATTGCTTTTAAAGAAATTAAAATTTATGGATTGCATGATTTTTTTCTATCCAAATATAAAAAAATCGCACAGGCTTTTTTAAAGCAAGATCAGAAAATTGCAAAAAGAACAGCCGGGATTGGGAGCATTCGCGTTGTTTTAGAGCAGATGGCAGACGTTGTCATTTTAGGA
>CATOKN010000318.1 GCA_951800425.1 uncultured Lachnospiraceae bacterium | reverse complement strand
GCCTTGTACAGAAGCATACAAAGAACATATCATGTATACTTTCAATAGCTATTGCAAGACCGTCATACGCTTTGCAGCTATCAACGCATGGCGTGACAGGAGCAGACGGCGGCAAAAGAAATATCCCTTGAATACCTCACAGAAGAAAAGTTTTACCCTTTCAGAGCCGCTTTTAAATCTTCCATACTGGAATATCCTTTGACGTCAGGATCGCGGGAAATACGGCGGGATTCTGCCATAGCATCAAGGGTTTTCTGGCTGTACGCCGGCATCGATTCGAATCTGAGATGGCGATTCCAAAAGCTAATCTTCTTTGTCAAATAAAGGAATTGCAGACTGGCAACAAATTAGTAACAAACGCTCAAAAGCACTGATTCTACAAGCTTTTGAGAAGTAAAATTTTAATCAAAAATTAATAAAATATGACTTTGTTTTTTTTGTAAATTGCTGTAAAATAAAGAAAAACAAAGGAGGATTCTTTTATGAATAAAAAAATAGCAGCAGGCATATGTATTGCATTCCTGGCAGGAATTTTTGCCTATCTCTTTCATGGATGCGGCAGGGATGACGCTTGACAATTGAAGTAATAAAATCTATACTGATAGACAGTTGAACAATCAACTGTCTTTTTCTTTTCATCTTTTTATCAGATTAAATCCCAAACAGAAAATATAAAATTTCAGTTGACTTTTTAAAAAAAGTATACTACTATTAGAACAAGAGGTCGAACATAAGTTTGTATAAAGGAGAAGAGTATGGCAAGGGAAGAAAAAAAGGAAGTAAAAAGATTAGAAAATAAAGAGGAAAAATTAAAAGCATTGAGCGCTGCGATTTCCCACATTGAAAAGCAGTATGGCAAAGGATCTATTATGAAGCTGGGAGAGTCGGCAAAGTCGATGAATGTCGATTCCGTTCCGACAGGCTGTCTGAGTCTGGATCTGGCGCTGGGAATCGGCGGCCTTCCCAAAGGACGCGTTGTGGAAGTGTACGGGCCGGAGTCAAGCGGAAAGACGACGGTGGCGCTGCATGTGGTTGCGGAAGTGCAGAAGCTGGGCGGCATTGCCGGATTTATTGACGCGGAGCATGCCCTGGATCCGGTGTATGCGAAGAATATTGGGGTAGACGTTGACAATCTTTATATTTCTCAGCCGGACAGCGGAGAACAGGCGCTTGAGATTACGGAGACGATGGTGCGTTCCGGCGCGGTGGATATTGTGATTGTGGACTCTGTAGCGGCGCTCGTTCCCAAACAGGAGATTGACGGCGATATGGGAGATTCCCACGTTGGACTTCAGGCGAGACTGATGTCCCAGGCGCTGCGGAAGCTGACGTCTTTAATCAGCAAGACAAACTGCATCGTGCTTTTTATCAACCAGCTCAGAGAAAAAGTCGGCGTGATGTTTGGAAGCCCGGAGACGACGACGGGAGGACGCGCGCTGAAGTTTTATTCTTCTGTGCGTCTGGATGTCAGAAAGATTGAATCTTTAAAACAGGCGGGAGAAATCGTCGGCAACCACACTCGTATCAAAGTAGTAAAGAATAAAGTTGCTCCGCCGTTTCGCGAAGCAGAATTTGACATTATGTTCGGTCAGGGAATCTCCAGAGAGGGCGATATTCTCGATCTTGCGTCAGACTGCAACGTCATCAATAAATCTGGCGCATGGTATGCGTACCAGGGAGAGAAAATTGGTCAGGGCCGGGAAAATGCCAAACAATATTTAAAAGAACATTTTGAAATCCGGGATGAAATCGAACAGAAAGTCCGGGCGCACTATGAGCTTGGAGACGCTGAAGAAAACGATGGAGAAGATGCCAAAAAATTCGACGACGCTTCCGGAAGCGCAAAGTCTGCGAACGAAAAGAAAACCGGAGTGAAAAATGCCGCAGACGATAAGAAAGCAGAAGTGAAAGCATAATGCCATATAGGATTACAAATTTAAAAGCATCAGAAAAAGGACGAGTTGAACTGTGTCTGAACGAAACGATTTCACTCTGGTTGTATGCCAGGGAAGCCAGAAGCCTTTCTCTGGAAGAGGGCATGGAATTGTCTGAGGAAGAATATCAGAATATATTACATGAAACAATCGGAAAGCGGGCAATTAAGCGGGCCATGCATCTTTTGGAACGTCAGGAGCGTACGGAACGCCAGCTTCGGGAAAAGCTTCTGCAAAGCGCGTATCCGGAAGAAGCAGTAGAAGACGCTGTCTCTTATGTGAAAAAATATCATTACCTGGATGATGTGCGTTATGCCAGGACCTTTATTGGCTTTCATCAGGAAAAGCGCAGCAGAATGCGGATTCGAAATGATTTGATGCGGCGCGGCATACCAAACGATGTGATAGAAGTCTGTATGGAAGAAGAATTTGTATCCGATGAAAGAGAGCAGATTGCCCGATGGCTGGAAAAGAAAGGGTT
>CATOKN010000317.1 GCA_951800425.1 uncultured Lachnospiraceae bacterium | reverse complement strand
GATTCTGACCGGTCGGAAATTAAATGATTCGCTGCGTTCCCATGCAGATGAAATTTACCATTTGATTCCGGAAGATTAAGATGGATGGCTATTGACAAAAGTACGGCATAGTGCTATATTGCATTCAATATCAAAATTAAATAGTACCGGATAGAGGTCGCGTGATTCATCAGTAGTTTATCGGATGCAGCAGGTGTAAGAGAAGATAAGCAAAAGGGAAGAGCGCCGAAAGAATATGTTTCCTGCATGCATACTCTTGGGCATATATTGAAAAAGTATATGACTGTCATCCCCGGACGGGATGGTGCGCTATCATGTAAATGTCAAACTTTATGCCGGCTCGCAGAATGAGCCGGTTTTTTCCTATCAAAATTTTTTGGATTGTCGATGGGAAGCATCCCTGGCGGGGATGGACGAATCACCGGATCGTCCGCAGACGGCGGGCGTTTATTGAAACCACAGGAAAACAGGAGGAAGTAAATATGGCCATTTTTAAAGGCGCAGGCGTAGCGATAGCAACTCCAATGAAGGAGAATCTGGAAGTAAATTATGAAAAATTAGAGGAACTGATTGATTTTCAGGTAAAAAATGATACAGACTGCATCATTATTACGGGGACGACGGGAGAAAGCTCGACGCTTACCATGGAAGAGCATAAAGAAGTCATCGAAGCGGCAGTCCGCTTTACCAATCACAGAATTCCGGTTGTGGCAGGAACGGGTTCGAACTGTACGGCTACGGCCATACAGCTTTCCAAAGAGGCAGAAGAAGCGGGAGCGGACGGACTTTTGATTGTTACGCCTTATTATAATAAAGCGACCCAGTCAGGATTGATTGGACATTACACGAAGATTGCGAATGAAGTGAAGCTTCCGGTGATTATGTACAACGTGCCTTCGCGTACAGGATGCAACATTCTTCCGGAGACGGCGGCGTATCTGTACCGTCATGTGGAAAATATTACGGGTATCAAAGAAGCGACCGGAAACGTATCTCAGGCGGCCAAAACAATGTATCTGACAGACGGAGGCATTGATATGTATTCCGGAGAAGACGGCATTGTAGTTCCTCTTCTGGCGCTGGGAGCCGTCGGTGTTATTTCCGTATGGTCAAACATTGCGCCTAAGCAGGTGCATGACATGTGCATGAAATTTTTCGAGGGAGACATTGCGGGAGCCGCAAAAATGCAGCTTGAGGCGGAGCCGTTAATTGACGCTCTTTTTTCGGAAGTAAATCCGATTCCGGTGAAAAAGGCGCTGAATCTGATGGGTATGGAAGCGGGACCCTTGCGTGCGCCGCTTAGCGAAATGGAAGAGCAGAATGCGAAGAAGCTGGCGGAAGCAATGAGGGCATACGGCATTCAACTGGCATAACGGAAACATACGAACAGATACATAAGATAATATTTGGAGGCAACTATGACAAAAATGATAATGCACGGCTGCAATGGCAAAATGGGACGGATCATTTCTGAAATCTGCAGAGAGGATCCGGACATGGAAATCGTTGCGGGAATTGATATGGCGGATTTTGGGCAGAATCCATATCCGGTTTTTACGGATATAGGGCAATGCGACGTAAAAGCAGATGTACTTGTGGATTTTTCCAATGCGAAAGCGGTGGACGACGTATTGGATTACTGCGTAGAGAAGCGGCTTCCCCTTGTTCTTTGCACGACGGGATTAAGCCAGAAACAGCAAAAGAAAACACAGGATGCGTCGAAAAGCATAGCCGTTTTAAAATCAGCGAATATGTCTCTTGGAATCAATACCCTGTTTGAGCTTTTGCAAAAAGCCGCGTCTGTTCTGGCTCCGGCAGGTTTTGATATTGAAATTGTAGAAAAGCACCACAATCAGAAGTTAGACGCGCCAAGCGGCACAGCCCTTGCGCTTGCGGACGCTGTGAATGAAGCGATGCAACAGGCGTATGAATATAAATATGACCGCAGTCAGGAGCGTAAAAAGAGGGAGCCGAATGAAATTGGAATTTCTGCCGTCCGGGGAGGAACGATTGTCGGAGAGCATGAAGTAATTTTTGCCGGCAGAGACGAAGTGATTGAGATAAAGCACACGTCGTATTCCCGTTCCGTATTTGGCAAGGGAGCCGTGGAAGCGGCGAAGTTTTTAAAAGGAAAGCCGGCGGGTCTTTACGATATGCGAAAGGTAGTCGCAGAACGATAAGCGGACGTAGGTAAAAAGCTGTCAGGAAATCAGTTCAAAGATTTCCCGACAGCTTTTCGCATTGCTTCTGACCGGTATTCGTTACGTATTGTTTGATGGCGGAAAAGCTTTCGCGGCTGATGACGTGTTCCATCCGACAGGCGTCTTTGGCTGCGGTTGTTTCGTTTACGCCGAGCGACTTTAGCCAGTCGGACAAAAACGTGTGGCGTTCGTAAATCATATCGGCAATTTCGCGTCCTTGCTTTGTCAGAGTAATAA
>CATOKN010000316.1 GCA_951800425.1 uncultured Lachnospiraceae bacterium | reverse complement strand
TTGCGTAGCCGGAATGATGATGACGCGAAGCCCTTTGGCGACTTTTTTTCCTTTTAATAATTCCGCCGCAATCCGCAAATCCTCCAGGCGGCCGTTCGTGCAGGAGCCGATCACTACCTGGTCAATCGAAATCTCTCCTACTTCATCAATTGTCTTCGTATTCTCGGGCAGATGCGGAAATGCAACGGTTGGCTTTAACGCGCTTAAGTCAATGGTGTATTCTTTGTCGTAAACGGCGTCCGCATCCGCTTCATAAATCTGATACGGCCGCTTGGAATGTTCTTTTAAATAGGCTTCGCATACTTCATCGACCGGGAAAATCCCGTTTTTCCCGCCGCCTTCGATTGCCATATTCGCAATGGTAAAGCGATCGTCCATCGACAGGTACCGTATGCCGTCTCCGGCAAATTCCATCGACTGATACAGCGCGCCGTCGACGCCAATCATTCCGATGATGTGAAGAATAATATCCTTGCCGCTAATCCATTTTGCGGGTTTTCCCGTCAGATTGAATTTGATGGCGGAGGGAACTTTAAACCATGCTTTTCCGGTCGCCATGCCGGCCGCCATATCCGTGCTGCCCACGCCGGTAGAAAACGCGCCCAGCGCGCCGTACGTACAGGTATGGGAATCCGCGCCGATAATGACGTCTCCCGCAACGGTCAGTCCTTTTTCCGGCAAAAGCGCATGCTCGATGCCCATGTCTCCTACGTCAAAATAATTGCTGATTTCATGTTTACAGGCAAACTCGCGGACGCATTTGCAATGCTGCGCCGATTTAATGTCTTTGTTTGGCACAAAATGATCTAACACCAGCGCAATCTTATCTTTATCGAATACGCCTGTCGTATTCATTTTCTCCATCTCATGAATGGCTACCGGAGAAGTAATGTCGTTGCCAAGCACAAGATCCAAATCTGCTTCAATCAGCTGCCCCGCCTGCACAGACGGCAGTCCTGCGTGCGCGGCAAGAATTTTCTGGGTCATTGTCATTCCCATGAAATCTTCCTCCTAATCTGTTTTTTGTGTGAGTGTTGTGGAATGTAAATTTATTGTATCATAAAGTCTGCTATAATTGAAATACATATGGCATATATTTTCCATAAATTGTAGTTATGGAAATTTTGGCAAAATGAAAGCAGAAAACAGAAACTCACTTCTGCTCTCTGCCCATTTTATGTTCCAATTCGCGAAATATTGCCGTCAGATATTGCTCAGTCCAGATATTTTTCAATCACCGGCGCATAGTCTTTGCTCCAGTCCTCAATTTGAACCTGCAGCGGGCCGGACAAATCCAGGCTGAAAATTCCCATAATGGATTTTGCGTCAATCACATATTTTCCGGCGAAAAGAAGCACGTCGCTTTCTATCCGGCTCATATCCCTCACAAATCCTTTTACCTTATCTACGGAGGAAAGCCTTACTGAAAATGTTTTGACTTCTTTCGGCTCTTCCTGATTTTTCCTGCCGTTTAAAATCAGGCGGTCAATTTCTTCTTTGTCTGGCATGGAACGCAATGCTCCTTTACGGGTTGTTACAATAGAAGCCGCCGCGTTTGCAAACGCCAGCATTTCTTCCAAATCGGTCTCTTTTAGATTATTTAGTCCATGCTCTAATACGAAACGCAGTACTCCCGCGCAAAACGTATCGCCGGCGCCCGTCGTATCAATCGTTCTGTCGCTTAAGAAAGGCTTCCCGTAAACTTTCCCGTCCTGATAACAGGCGACGCTTCCCTTGCGGCCCATCGTCACATTGATAAGCTTTGCTCCCGACCGTTCTTTGATTGCCCGTACGCCGTCCTCATAATCCTTAAGACCGGTCAGCCATTGTATTTCATTATCAGCAATCTTTAAAATATCACATACGCCGATTCCATACCAGACAGCTTCCTTTGCCCGCGCTTCATTGTCCCATAACGGTTCCCTGTAATTCGGGTCAAAGGAAATCAGCTTTCCCGCTTCTTTTGCATAAGCAACCGCTTTCCTGGTTGCCGTTTCTGCGGGGTCCCGGGTAAGGGACAGGGAGCCGAAATGAAAGATTCTGCATTCTTTTATAAGTTTTTCGCTGATCTCCTGCTCCGTCAGCATAACGTCCGCCCCCGGATTTCTGTAAAATGAAAAATCTCTGTCGCCGCCCTCTAACGAACGGACAAAAGCCAGCGTCGTATTTACCTTGCTGTCATAAACCAATCCTTTCGCAGAAATTCCTGTATCCTGAATTGTTTTCCCTAACATTTTTCCAAAGGAATCCTTGCCCACTTTCCCAATAAAAGCAGTCTGATAACCAAGCCGCGCCAGCATGGCAAGCACATTGCACGGCGCGCCTCCCGGATTTGCTTCAAACAATGGATTTCCATTTGAGCTGCTTCCACTTTGCATAAAATCAATGAGCAGTTCCCCTAACGCAACGACATCATACATGGCTTTCGTTCTCCTTTCTTTC
>CATOKN010000315.1 GCA_951800425.1 uncultured Lachnospiraceae bacterium | reverse complement strand
GGGATAATCATATCACAGGAGGTACAAAATGCAAAGAGAAGAAAGCAACGTAAAGCGGATTTTTTCGGATGAAGGAGGTGAGGGAATGGAGCTAGAGAAGGTACAAAGTGCAACAGACGGAAAAATTTTTGACGTGGCTGCGGCAGTGGCAGAGCGTATAAAGGAATTAGAGGAAAGCCACGAGGAATTTATGCGGAGAGACGCGGAGTTGAACAGGATGATTGATGAGGCGTGGAAAAAAGGCGGTTCAGGTAAAGTCTGAAATCCCCTTTTCCCCGAAATCCCCCAGATGCAGAGGGGTACAGGAAGGTTTTGTTAAGGTCAGTGAAGTATAGGAGGAAACACATTGGGTAAAAAATTATTTGAATATATCGAACCGGGCGAGACAAGGCGGCTTTTTACGAATATCGAACAGGAGGTGGAAAATGAGGAATGTGAAGGGAAACCGAAAAAAACTCAGGAAGAAACGCCGTATACAGAAGCTCCTGGGATAGTGGTCCAAGATCATGCAGCAACAAACGGATTCAGTTGCGAAAAACGGACGTTGAGAGATAGTGGTCTGCCTTCCATGGAGCAGATTGTGGATGTTTACGCTGCACTGCAAAAAGGAATAGCGCATTCTAACTACAAAGATCGGGATAATTCATATATGCCAATGACTTGCGGCTACACGGGTGCCACGAATACTGAAGGCAAAAGAAGTTGTGGAGATGCAGAAGAATTTGTTTTTCATAATGGAAAGCTCATTGGAATCGTCAACGGGAAAGAGGTATTAATGGGTAATTTCAGAATTCAAATTTTCTCAGAAATTGAACGGCGGAGAGAAATCTGCGACGAGACTAATGAAATCATTCAGGTAGAATCTGAACGCTTTTTGAAGCTGGGTATTTTCACAGAGCGGAATCAGTATCTTGGGGAAATCCGGCAGGAGGATCTTTATAAATTTCAATGGATTCTGAGGCTTTCTGATAATCGAGCATATTACGAAGATGGAGCTGCTGTAAAAAGTATGCTAAAAAAATATCTCCACAAATTAATTTTGAGTGAAGAATTTTCAAAATTCGTTGAGTTTGCAAGCACTGGCTGGAAAGAAGCCGACGGCGCATTTTATTATGTTACCAGTGATGGTGTCGTAGGGCATCCGGAAATACAGGTGAAATCTTGTGATGGTTTCAGCTTTTTCAATAGAAAAGTTCAGAAAATGGACCCAGATAAAGCGATTCGGGACTATCTGGATATGTGGCGAGTAATGCCCCAAAAGCCAGGGAATGTGACCGTTATGAGAAATTATACTTTGATGTCTTCGATGACGACAATTTTTTCTAAAGCCGGCTATTCGCCAAAATTCATACTGGCTGTAATTGGGAAAACGAATAGTAAAAAAACCAGCTGTGCAAAAGCAATATGCAAACTATTTAATCGCAAACCTGATATGGGAGTCGATATAAACTTTAACTCCACCGATGCGGCCATCTACGATATCATGGAAAGGCATTCAGACGCGTCAGTATTGGTCGACGATTTTGTTCCGCCTGAAAATGCTGCAGAAGCAAAAATTTTGCAAAACAAGCTGGAAATCATCGAACGTGCTTACGGTGACCGTTCACCGCGAAAACGGTGTGTAACATTTGCAAAAAATAAAGATGCGAAACAGTTCTGCCCGGTTAAGGGCTGTGCTGTCATAACGGGTGAAACATTCGGCGGAAGAAAGTCGAGCCAGAGCCGTGCGATTCAGGTGCATTTTGAAGAAGGGGATGTCGATGAAGATGTCTTGGCGTACTATCAGCAGCACTTGGAAGTCTTACCAACTGTGGCGGAGGGCTTCATATTATTTGTGGAAAAAAATATTAAGGAACTTTCATTAAAAAATAAAAACTGACGTCTTTAAGAATTTATTTTGGCGTTTTGAGTATTTATAAACATTTATGAAATGTTTGTTTTATACATTTAAGGTTTTTAATATGACGGATTTTAGTACTTGCGGAGAGTTCAATTTATATATACATTATATTTTGCACATCTTTAGAATTATTATATATTAATTAAGGGGGTAATTAAAATGAATATGCCGCAAAGATTGTCAAAATCTAAGATTATTTTTTTAGCTGTCGCTTTAATTATTTTTTTAGCAACCGCGGTATGGTTAATATTGAGTTTTTGTGAAACATCTTATCGTTCTGTTAAAATTGTTGAAACGAAAGGAAGCGTTATTATAGAACGTGACGATGTTGGAAAACTTGACGCGGTAACGAATATGAATCTTATTTTGGGAGATAAAGTTATGACAGATAAAGATTCATACGCGGTTCTTCTTTTGGATACGGATAAATATGTTCATCTTGATTCACAGGGCGAAATTAGAGTAATGGCTGAGGGAAATGAAACAAAAGGAAAGATACAAATACAGCTTGAGAAGGGAACGATTCTTAACGAAATTCAAAATCCTCTCGGTCAGGATTCTTC
>CATOKN010000314.1 GCA_951800425.1 uncultured Lachnospiraceae bacterium | reverse complement strand
ATTGTTCTTCTTCGAAAAATCTGCGACAGGCTGCCGGAATTTTTAGAAAAGATTGCTCCTGTTTTGATTTATCCTCTCGGCGGCATATTGCTGATGGGACTTTTGATGTCATTTGCGGTAGAACCGGTTATGGGCGGCATCAATACGGCGTTAAATAACGGACTTACGAGCATGGGCGGCGCAAGCAAGGTCGTGCTTGGAATTCTTTTGGGCGGCATGATGGCTATTGATATGGGAGGGCCGTTTAATAAGGCGGCATATGTATTTGGAACGGCTGCAATCGCGGCGGGAAATTATGATATTATGGCTGCGGTTATGATTGGAGGAATGACGCCTCCATGTGCAATCGCGCTTGCAACGCTTCTTTTTCGGAAAAAGTTTTCAAAGGAAGAGCGGGAATCCGGTCCGGCAAACTTTATTATGGGGCTTGCTTTTATTACGGAAGGCGCAATTCCGTTTGCGGCATCGGATCCGCTTAGAGTGCTGCCGGCCTGTGTGGCGGGTTCCGGCGTGGCGGGAGCGTTATCTATGCTCTTTGGATGTACGCTGATGGCGCCTCACGGAGGAATCTTTGTATTTCCGGTTGTGGGAAACGCGGCAATGTATGTAGTGGCTCTTGCTGCAGGAACACTGATTTCAGCATTTTTACTTGGAATCTTAAAGAAAAATGTTGAAGTGTAGGAAAAATGGTTTATAATAGAAGTACAGGCGAAAAATAAAAAAGAAAAGGAGAATCATCATGAAAGAATTCACGTACGTAATTACAGACGCGCAGGGTATCCATGCGCGTCCTGCAGGAGAGCTGGTAAAAGCAGTGAAGCCGTTTTCGTGCAGCATCAAAATTGTGAAAGGCGGCAAAGAAGGCGACTGCAAGAAGATTTTTGGAATTATGGGACTTGGGGTTAAGAAAGGCGAAGAAGTCGTTTTGAAGTTTGACGGTGAAGATGAAGAAGCAGCATACGAAACGGTAACGAAATTTATGCAGGAGAACCTGTAAAGAGGAACGTATGTTATCGGAAGAACGGCATATGATGATTTTAAAGATTCTGGAAGAGAAGAAGAGCGTTACCGTATCCGAGCTTGCGGCGCTTCTTCCGATTTCAGAATCGACGGCAAGAAGAGATATTACAGTGCTGGATAAAGCCGGAAGGCTGGTGAAAGTTTTTGGCGGAGCGGTACTTGCGGACGCCGTTTATTCTTCCGTGGAGCCGACGGTAGCCCAGAAAGAGGAGGTTGGCCGGGAGGAGAAAAGAAAGATTGCAAAGTACGCGGCTTCACTGATAAAGCCCAGAGATTTTGTCTATCTGGACGCAGGAACGACGACTGGCTATATGTTGGATTTTATTGGAGAAACCAATGCGGTTTTTGTGACGAATGCCGTTGCCCATGCACAGAAGCTTGCCGCGAAAGGGCGAAATGTCATCTTGATTGGCGGTACGCTGAAAAGCTCGACAGAGGCGGTCATTGGAGAGTCGGCCGTGCTGACGCTTAAAGAGTATCATTTTACAAAGGGTTTTTTCGGAACGAACGGAGTGAGCAAAAGCGCGGCGTTTACGACCCCGGACGCCGGGGAAGCCTTAGTAAAGCAGACTGCGTTAAAACAGTGCAAAAAGGCTTATATTCTTTGCGATCACAGCAAATTTCACACCATAAGTTCCGTGACGTTTGCTCCCCTTGCGGCCGGAACGATTCTTTCGGACCGGGAAATGGATGAATACAAAGACGCTGCGGACATTGTTTTATGTCAGTAAGGAATTCAAAAATGAAAAGACGTTTTTCAGGAGAAAAGCCTGAAACGCGTCTTTTTCATTTTAGGTGAATGTTATGGAAAGAGAAAATAAACACTTGTAATCCCTTATAAAATTCGTTAGAATAACAATATCGGCAGTGAGGAACTCCTTGGATTTAAAAAAGGAGTTGTGCGAATGAAAAAAAGAATTTGGTTTAGTCTGTGTCTGTACCTGCTTTTTCTGTCCGGCTGTAAAAAAACATCCGGCGTATATTTTGAAGAACCCTCTACCGTAACAAAGGATCAGGAAACGGTGATTTTGGACGAAGATTCAGAAACGGCTGTGACAACGGAAGAGAGGGAATGCTATGTCTATCTTTGCGGAGCGGTGAAAAATCCCGGCGTATATCATCTTCCGTCAGGAAGCCGCGTATATGAAGCGATCCTTTTAGCGGGCGGCCTTTTGGAAACCGCCTGTGAGGACGGCGTAAATCAGGCGGAGGAAGTGACGGACGGTCAGATGATAAAGATATTGACAGAGGAAGAAGCTTTTCGTCAGGAGAGTTCTATACAGGAGCCGCAGGAACAGGCGGACGGCAGGATTAATATCAATACGGCAGAAGCGGCGGATTTGATGACGCTTCCCGGAATTGGAGAATCTAAGGCAAGAAGCATTCTTTCTTATCGGGAGGAAAAGGGAGGCTTTTCTTCAACGGAAGAGATTATGAACATTACAG
>CATOKN010000313.1 GCA_951800425.1 uncultured Lachnospiraceae bacterium | reverse complement strand
GTTCTGACATTAATCAAAGAAGCGGATTTTCATTAAAATCCAAAGAATGCCGGGGATGGGAACAGGGAGGATAAGAGGATGCTTGGAATTATCGGAGCCATGGATACGGAAGTGGCAAAATTAAAAGAGCTTATGACGGACGTGGAAATAATAGAAGCGGCGTCCATGCAGTTTTACAAAGGAAAATTAAACGGTGCCGAGGCGGTCGTTGTCCGCGCCGGAGTCGGAAAGGTCAACGCGGCGTGCTGTACGCAGACATTGATTGACCGCTTTCCGGTTGACTGCGTGATCAATACCGGAATCGCAGGTTCTCTGCGCGCAGAAATCGACATCGGAGACGTTGTGCTTGCCACGGACGCAGTGGAGCATGACATGGACGTGGCGGCGCTTGGTTATGCGCCGGGGAAAATTCCGGATATGGATGCAGACGTATTCGCAGCGGATGAAAAGCTGCGTAAGATTGCCAGGGAAAGCTGCCAAAAGGTGAATCCGGACATACAGGTTTATGAGGGCCGCGTTGTGACCGGAGATCAGTTTATTTCCAGCAAAGAGAAAAAAGCGTGGCTTGTCGAAACATTCGGCGGATACTGCGCGGAAATGGAGGGAGCGGCAATTGCGCATGCGGCGTATTTGAACCATGTGCCGTTTCTGATTGTACGCGCGATTTCCGATAAAGCGGACGACAGCGCGCAGATGGATTACCCGACGTTTGAGGCCAGGGCAATTGAGCATTCCGTTCGTCTGATAGAAGAAATGGCAGGGAGGTTAGCATAATTATGGAAAAAATCGCAAGTTTTACAGTAAATCATCTGACGCTTTTGCCGGGAATTTACGTTTCCCGCAAAGATCATATCGGCGCAGAGACAGTGACGACATTTGACATTCGTATGACGCGGCCAAATTTTGAGCCGGTGATGAATACGGCGGAGGTACATACGATAGAACATCTGGGAGCGACGTTTTTAAGAAACCATAAGGAATACGCGGATAAAACGGTGTATTTTGGGCCGATGGGCTGCCGGACGGGGTTTTACCTGATTTTGGCAGGGGATTATGAATCGAAAGACATTGTGGATTTGATCAAAGAGCTGTTTGTGTTCATGAAAGATTTCAGGGACGAAGTGCCGGGCGCGGCGCCAAGGGACTGCGGCAATTATCTGGACATGAATCTTTCGATGGCCAATTATCTGGCAAAGAAATTTTACGAAGAAGTTTTGTGCAGCCTTACGGATGAACGGCTCAATTATCCGGAGTAGGCGCTTAAAAATAAACGGCAGAGAATGCGCGCAGAAGACGGGAAAGGAGCGGTTATGCTTAAGACAGGAATCAAAGGATATGCGGAAGTTACCGTTTGTCAGGAAAATACGGCGGAAACAAGAAAAAGCGGGACGCTGCAGGTTTTTGCAACGCCCGCAATGATTGAGCTGATCGAAGAAGCGGCGTGGAAAAGCGTGGCGGATGAACTGGAAGAGGGCTGTGCAAGCGTTGGCACGAGCCTGAATGTCAGCCATTTATCCGCAACTCCGGTTGGGATGAAAGTATCCTGCCAGACGAATCTTAAGGAAGTGGACGGCAGACGCCTTGTATTTTCTGTTGTCGTGGAGGATGAAGCGGGTAAAATCGGAGAAGGCACGCACGAACGCTTTATCATCCAGTCGGAAAAATTTCAAAAGAAAGCGGATGGGAAACGGAACCGTTAATCTTCTTTTGCCCATCCAAATGAACAGGCAGCCGCCCGTTTCCACATCTTTACTTTGAGATCCCGTTCTTCTTTTGGGATTTGCGGGTAAAAGATACGGTCGGTTGTCTGATTTTTTTTGACTTCCTCTTTGCTTTTCCAGTATCCTGTGGCAAGACCGGCAAGGTAAGCGGCGCCCATGGCAGTCGTTTCCACGCAGACGGGACGGTGTACGGGCGTTTCGATCAGATCGGACTGCATCTGCATCAAAAGGTTGTTTGCGCTTGCGCCGCCGTCCACCTTTAAAGCGGAAAGCGGAATGTCTGCGTCTGTTTTCATGGCCAGCAGGACGTCGTTGACCTGAAATGCAATGGATTCCAGGGTCGCCCGGATGATGTGGTATTTATTGACGCCGCGCGTAAGCCCTACGATGGCGCCTCTTGCATATGGATCCCAGTAAGGCGTGCCAAGGCCGGTAAAAGCAGGCACGACAAAGCAGCCGCCCGTATCGTTTACTTTTCTTGCCATATATTCGGAATCCGCGGCGGAATCAATCAGTTTCATTTCATCGCGCAGCCACTGGATGGCGGCTCCCGCGACAAAAATAGAGCCTTCCAGCGCATAAGTTACCGCGCCGTCCAGTCCCCAGGCAATGGTGGTCACCAATCCGTTATTGGAAAATACGGGCTTTTCTCCTGTGTTCATAAGCAAAAAGCATCCCGTTCCATATGTGTTTTTTGCTTCGCCGGGCAGAAAACAGGTTTGTCCAAACAGGGCTGCCTGCTGATCCCCGGCGGCTCCGGCAATGGGACTCGGCGCGCCAA
>CATOKN010000312.1 GCA_951800425.1 uncultured Lachnospiraceae bacterium | reverse complement strand
GCTTACAAGAGCGGACTCCTCGTCAATCATCTGTTCTATCATTTCCATTGTAACAGTTTCTTTATCTGTTCCAACGGAAAGAATCGACTGATCGCCTACGCCCATATAATCTCCCTGATGGATTTTCTTATCGTCAATTTCCGTATCCCGGATGGCATAAGTCAGCTGCCCGGTCTTTACCAGGGCAATCTCTGCGTTCATATGCGCCTCGTTTTCCTCTGGCGACTGCTCCGGAATATAATTTACCAAAGCGGTAATTCCCTGTGGAATCGTCTTTGTCGGAATTACAATCAGCTTTTTATCTTCACATAAGGACGCCGCCTGATTTGCCGCAAGAATGATGTTTTTATTATTTGGGAGAATAAATACTGTTTCCGCGTTGACTTTAGAAACTGCAAGCAGCACGTCTTCCGTACTCGGATTCATCGTCTGGCCGCCCTCAATGATACAGTCCGCGCCAAGTCCCCGGAAGATTTCGTTTAATCCCTCTCCAATGGAAACGGCGACAAATCCCATTTCTTTCTTCGGCTCGTCAGACGCTGCCAAATCCGGCGCGCTTTGACCCATGCCGCCCTGCATCTCTTTTTCTTTCATAGCGGAAATCTTTTCGTCGCGCTCCAGTTTCATGTTTTCAATGATAATCGTCGTCAAACTGCCATAGCTTAAGCCTTTTTGCATCGCCAGACCAGGATCGTTGGTATGTACGTGTACCTTTACGATCTCATCATCGGCAACGACAACAATCGAATCTCCGATTCCTTCCAGATACGACTTAAATTCCCGCTCTTTCTTTTCGCTAAACGGCTTTTTCGTCATAATCAAAAACTGCGTACAGTAGGCAAATTTGATTTCCTGATTTGCCTGAGCGTCAATGTAGGAAGCTGAGGCCGCATTCTGGCCGGTATTTGCCTGGGATGATGTTTTGGGAAGCGCGATTTCTTTTCCCTGCAACGCCAAAAGACCTCCTCTTAATACTTCTACCAGTCCCTGTCCTCCGGAATCGACTACGCCCGCCTGTTTTAATACGGGAAGCATATCCGGCGTTTTGGCAAGCACCCGGTCGGCTTCTTTTACAACGGCTTCCAGAAATACAACCAAATCCGTCGTTTTTTCCGACAATTCCATTCCTTTTAAAGCCGCGCCTTTGGCAACGGTAAGAATCGTTCCCTCTTTTGGCTTCATAACAGCCTTATAAGCCGTTTCCGACGCTTTTTCCATCGCGCGGGCCAAAACCGGCACCGTAATCGCGTCCTGTTCCGCGATGACTTTGGCAAATCCCCGGAATAACTGAGATAAAATCACGCCGGAATTTCCTCTCGCCCCGCGCAAAGAGCCGGAAGAAATCGCTTTTGCCAGAGACTTCATATCAGGATTTGCCAGCGCTTCCACTTCCTTTGCCGCCGATAAAATCGTCATAGACATATTGGTGCCAGTATCGCCGTCCGGAACCGGAAAAACATTTAACTCATTGATCCACTCTTTTTTGGCCTCCAGGTTTGCTGCTCCCGCTAAAAATATTTTCGCAAACGCGGCAGCATTAATCGAATTGGTTTCCACGATAACATCCTCCTTAATCGATGACTCTTACGCCTTCCACGTATATATTAATTTTCTCAATTCCCATTCCGGTAAACTCTTCTACCTGATATTTCACCGTATCGATCAAATTGTCAGAAACCGTACGGATGCTGACTCCATAGGAAACAATCACGTGAAAATCTATGATAAGTTTATTTTCCTTTGTGACCGTCACGTTAATGCCGTGCGTCAGATAATCTCTCTTTAACAGTCTTACCAGGCCGTCTTTCATGTTTACGGCCGCCATCCCCACAATGCCGAAACACTCCACGGCTACCGAACCCGCATATGTCGCAATCACTTCATTATCAATAATTATTTTCCCAAGCTGGGTTTGTATTTGTCCTTTCATACTTTGACCTCCAAACTTTTAATCAGCCAAATATTCACTCTGACATAATTCATTATACCCATTTTTGCTGAAAAATCAATTTTTAATTCACATTTGTTGAAAAATAAAATTTCTCACATCCTTGCCAGTTCCGCCGGACAGAACTATAATGTTATATTATAATAAGAAGCTTTTACATGATAACGGCATAAAAAAGGAGATACTATGATATATGAAATTTCAGGCTCCCCCTCTGTTTCGGCCTTATTTGGCAAATGGGACGAAACGATTCTATGGTCCTGTTTACAGGGAGTCATGGGAAATCTTTTTGCAACCGAGAAACATCATCCGGCTTCCGCAATGGCTATGCTTGGGGATTTTGCCTTTTTCGCGGGAAAGACAGACGAAGAACTCATCGCTTTTCGGCCAGAATGGAGGCAAAAAGACTTTATGATTCTGATTCCGCAAAATGAATCATGGAAAAACGCGATTTTAAAGCATTACGGAAACAGGGCTAAATCTGTTCCGCGTTATGCAACAAAAAAAGAATCCGGCATTTTTCATCCGGAAAAGCTAAAGCAAATCGTCTCGCTTCTGCCAGCCGG
>CATOKN010000311.1 GCA_951800425.1 uncultured Lachnospiraceae bacterium | reverse complement strand
GAAATTTCATATTTTATTTCTTCGGGATTTGGGTTTTTCGCCGCAATAATAATTTCCGTATTTTCCTCTCCCACTTTTTTCAGAATCTTGTCAAGTCCCTTTTCAAACAGATAATTCGTATACGAACCCTCTTTGGGATGCTCTTTTCTGTCTTTGATAATGCCGTAAACCTCTTCGAATACCCGAAGAGGATTTTTTTCAATATATTCTTTTTTTACAATCGGATTGAAAAAACAGGAGGGTTTTCCCGTATGACAGGCAACTCCAATCTGAGAAACTTTGGCTAAAATCGTGTCAAAATCACAGTCTGCCGTCAGTGACTTTACATACTGGATATGCCCGGAAGTCTCTCCTTTCATCCAAAGGCTTTGTCTGCTTCGGCTGAAATAAGTCATCTTTCCGGAACGAATCGTCGCCAGAAACGCTTCTTCATTCATATAAGCCAGCATCAGAACTTCCTCCGTACGGTAATCCTGAACAATGACGGGCACCATGCCGTCAGAGTTTAACTTTAAATCTGACCACTGTAAGGATGAAGTGAAGTTTACCATGTCTATGCCGCGTGCGGAAAGCTTCGTCTTTAAGAGCATAATTTCCTGATCGCATTCCATGACAAACCGACCGGTAATTCCGCGTACCAGACTTCGCTTTAAAATGCTTAAAAACTCATCAAAATCATATTCGTCCGTTACCACGATAGCCGGAATGGACGTAATGTTTTCCGCGGCGTCGAGCATCTTTTTATCCATAATCAGCATTTCATGAAAATGCTCTTCCATAGCTACTTTATTCTTAAAGATAAAGTTGACGTTTTTTACGGAAACTAAAATTCTGTCTTTTCCAAAACGCTTGCTGGCTTCTTTCGCAAGCTCCATGCTGACTGGTTTCGAGCCGTTTAAGATGACCTGCGTGCATCCGGCATAAAATAACTTTTTAATATCCTCGAAACGCTTAATGTTGCCTCCCGCGCATACTTTAATTTCAAGACTGCGGTTTAAGTCCTTCAGGGTCTGAAGATTTTTTTCATGTTCGTCGTCGTCGTCCGATAAATCGAATACAAAAATCTTGTCGATGCCGCAGTCGTTATAGGTCTTCAGTTTTTGAAACACGTCTTCTGCGGGAGTGAAATCTTTAGGACTCTGGACTGCTTTTCCATCTTTTAAATAAATTGTCGCTGCAATACTTTTCCATTCCATTTTATAGACTTCCTTTTGTTGATAAAATTCCGGTAATCCGCGGATCTTTTCCGGTTGCTTCATCTAAGGCTCTTGCAAACGCCTTAAACATCCCCTATATTATGTGATGATTATTTGTTCCTGACAATACCTTTATGTGAAGGTTCATCTTTGCCGTGCAGGAAACCGCATAAAAAAATTCTTTTACCATTTCTGTTTCCATATAGCCGACCCGTTCCGTCGTAAACTGGGCGTCAAATACAAGATAGGGACGTCCGGAAAGATCAATGGCGCACAGCACCAGCGTTTCATCCATAGGCAGAATACAGCTTCCAAAGCGCCGGATTCCTTTTTTGTCGCCAAGTGCCTTTCTGATTGCGTTGCCAAGTACGATTCCGGCGTCTTCAATCGTATGATGTCCATCGACTGCCAAATCCCCAATAATTTTCAGATTTAAATCAAAAAAACCGTGTTTGGAAAAGCCCTCCAGCATATGGTCAAAAAACCCGATTCCCGTATCAATTTCCGATGCTCCGCTTCCGTCCAGCTTTAGTTTTAAAGAAATATCCGTTTCATTTGTCGTTCTGTTTATGCTTGCTTCTCTTGCCATAGGTTACTCCTTTTCAAATCTTACTTTTACAGAATTTGCATGGGCAGTCAGCCGTTCGCATTCTGCAAACTGTGCAATATCCTGATAAACGGCCGAAAGCGCTTCTTTTGAATAAGAAATAATGCTCGATTTTTTGATAAAATCATCCACTCCAAGCGGAGAGAAAAATTTTGCCGTTCCATTTGTCGGAAGCACATGATTCGGTCCGGCAAAATAATCTCCAAGCGGTTCCGAACTGTATGGCCCGATAAAAATTGCTCCTGCGTTACGGATTTTCGTCATCACTTCGTAGGCGTCTTTTGTCATGATTTCCAAATGCTCGGACGCAATGTCATTGGCGGCCTCGATTGCTTCGTTCATGTTGTCCGCAACTAAAATATATCCATAATTTTCCAGTGATTTTAAAATGATTTCTTTTCTTGATAAACATTCGGTAAACCGGTCAATTTCATCCGATACCTGTTCGGCCAGCTTTCTGCTTGTCGTAATGAAAATAGCGGAGGCTAATTCGTCATGCTCTGCCTGCGACAGCAAATCTGCCGCGACAAAACGGGGATTTGCCGTTTCATCGGCAAGCACAAGGATTTCGCTCGGCCCTGCGATGGAATCAATGCTGACATAACCGAATACGGCTTTTTTTGCAAGGGCGACGTAGATATTTCCCGGTCCCACGATTTTATCTACTTTTGGAATGCTTTCTGTTCCAAATGCCATTGCCGCAATCGCCTGCGC
>CATOKN010000310.1 GCA_951800425.1 uncultured Lachnospiraceae bacterium | reverse complement strand
CCGAACACCATCGAACAGGATCCTTCTCTTCTTCCAAACAGGGCTTTATCGCAAGCTTCCTTTTCTTTGGATGAACCAGAATCTGAACGTAATCATAATCCGGCAGTTTTTTGATGCACGCGGCATTTACATATATCCGCCCGTCCTGAAACGTAAACGCCGGCTCCATTACATGGGAAAATAATTCTCCCTGCACGACCTGGTACTCCTCATAACAAAATGTATCTTCACTCTGCACCTTTTCATCCATGCTCCTCCTCCAATCGAATCTTTTGCATCATTTCTGCTATGCCGCGCTTTAATTCTTTTTCATCGGTTACGTTCAATCCTGGCTCCGTGCTGTATGCCATTCCGTCAGACTTGCTGTTCCATTCAAGTCTTTTAGGGAAAAAATCCATTTCTTTTTTCATCTGGCCATAATAGCTGTTTCCAAAGTTTTTTATCCCATCTTTTGAGTATAGAGTTTCTTTCTCCGATAGAAACGATTCTCCCAAAGCAAGCGCTTTTGCATCACACAGACAAAATAACAGCAAGACGTCCTTATCTTTTTGCTTTCTGGCTCCAGATACGCGGTATTTGCATTTCAAATCCCAGCCAAACAAGGCAAATAAATGCGGAAGAAACGCCGAGCCGCTGATTGTTCTGGAATACTTCCTCCCATTCTTTTGTCTCGACCATTGTACGCAGGTTCGCTTTTCTTTTCCACAGGGACGAACGGCAAGCATCCTCTCTTTTGGATGCACCAGCAATTCTACGTATTCCGATTCCAGTTTTCGTACGCATTCCGCGCTGAATTTCATAGAATCCGCAGAAAGCGTAACCGATACTTTTCGGACGGCATGAAAGAATTCTCCTCTTGCCACTTCATATCCTCTCAAATCGAAATCGCCCGCCAAAACCTGAATCGTGGTATCAGAAATGCCCTTTGTCCAATCACCCACGCTTTCAAAAGCTTTTACATAGTCGTCCGCCCGAAATCCTGCCCATCTGGGATGCACCACAACAAAGCCGCGCAAGACGCCTGTCGTAAGGATCTGCATTTTTGGAAAGACGCCTTTGTTTCCGTACTTTGCATTGCTAATCAAACGCTGAACCGCAATAAAATCATCTCTGGATACGATGGCTTCATGATGCCCTTTCTGGAGATATTGGTTTTTGTCCATTCTGTTTTTCTTTGATTTATGGTCGAGATAATTTGGCGTCCACGTTTTTCTCGCCAAAACATCGCCGCAATGACGTTCATTCTGCAGCTGCTGTAAAACTGCGTTTGCAGACCAGGACTTATGATTCTGTTTCGTTCTCCTGCCAAGCTCTGTCAGCGTACGGGCAATTTCCACACAACCGTATCCATAAAGATACATAAAAAAAATCAGACGGACCGTTTTGGATTCTTCCTCGTTGACAATTAAATTTCCGTCCTTGTCCCTGTCATAGCCAAGCAATGGCGGCGTCAAAAAAATTCCCCGGCGAAACCGCATTTCAATCGAAGCATTCATCACCTCGCTTCTGTTATGGCTTTCCTCCTGGGCCAGCGTAGCGATAAAGGAAAGGCTCATTTCGCTCCCTTCTTTTAACGTAAACACATTTTCCGTTTCAAAAAACACGCCGACCGGAGGGTTTAATGCGGCAAGCTGCCTGACGTATCCAATGCAGTCCAATATATTTCTTGAAAATCTCGACACACTCTTTGTTACGATAATATCAATTTTTCCATCCCTGCAATCCTGCATCATCCGAAGAAACGCGTCTCTGCGCCGAAGCGAGGTACCAGAAATTCCTTCGTCCGCATATATTTCTTTTAACCTCATATCCGAACGCCGGTTTACAACATCCTGATAATGGTTTTTTTGCAGCTCATAAGAAGACGTCTGACTTGGATCGCCCGTAGAAACTCTGACGTAAACGGCAACCCGCTTTTCCTTTGCTTCTCCGCAGAACCTCTCTTTGGGAACAGAAGCTATAACGTCAATTTCACTGGCGCAGACGCCCCGGTATCTCTGCCTGATTTTTTCTTTTCTGCATTCTGTAGATTCTACCATCTTTTCCACTGTCACAACCGCCGCTCCTTTATTTCTATTCTTTCCTAATTATAAAAATAAAACAGGGAATTGAAAACAGACTATAGGTTTACTTCGAAAGCTGCCGTTATAAAAAAGAGCTTTTTTTGCACATAAAATAGAATCGCATCATTTTGTATACTATGTTTGAAAATTTATGATTTATATCTTCTAATATTGCGCTTGCCTTTTCCTTTTTTTTCAATACGGTCTGCTATCACATATTCCTCTGAAAGAATTTCCGAAAAAATCTGTTCTGTCCCAGAATAATATCTATAAAGCCCGCCCCTGCTTAACCCTGTTTTTTCACAAATATCAGTCATTGTTACTGCTTTGAAACCTTTTTCAGCAAATAACCGGTATGCCTCCCGGCGGATTGCTTCTTTTGTTTTTGCTCCTTTTTTTCCCATATCAGACAGAAATTCCAATTTTTCCAAAACCCTCCTTGGCCCTGCATTATCGGCAAATGGC
>CATOKN010000309.1 GCA_951800425.1 uncultured Lachnospiraceae bacterium | reverse complement strand
GGGAAGGAATGACAGATGTTTACAAAGAGAATCATTCCCTGTCTGGACGTCAATAACGGCAGGGTTGTCAAAGGCGTAAATTTTGTAAATTTAAGAGATGCGGGAGATCCGATTGAAATTGCCGCAGCTTACGATAAAGCGGGAGCGGATGAAGTCGTATTTTTAGATATTACGGCTTCTTCCGATAACCGGGCAACGGTTACGGATATGGTGCGCCGGGTAGCGGAGAAGGTTTTTATTCCTTTTACAGTAGGAGGCGGGATTCGTACGGTGGAAGATTTCAGGGCGCTGCTGCGGGAAGGAGCGGATAAGATTTCCGTCAATTCCGCTGCAATTAACCGGCCGGAGCTGATTTCGGAAGCCGCAGATAAATTTGGAAGCCAGTGCGTCGTTGTAGCGATTGACGCAAGAAGACGCAGCGACGGCGGATGGAATATATACAAAAACGGCGGCAGGCTGGATACGGGATTAGACGCCGTAGAATGGGCGATGAAAGCGGAGAAGCTTGGCGCCGGAGAGATTCTTTTGACCAGCATGGATTGCGATGGAACGAAAGCAGGTTATGATATTGCGCTGACAAAGACGATTGCACGGCACGTATCCATTCCGGTCATCGCTTCCGGAGGCGCCGGTACGGAAGAACATTTTTATGAAGCGCTGACGGAGGGAGAGGCGGACGCAGCTTTGGCGGCATCTCTGTTTCATTATAAAGAACTGGAGATTATGGAGCTTAAAAATTACCTTGCAGAGAAAGGCGTATCCGTAAGAAGATAGGCAGTAAGGAGGAAAAAATGGGAATGATTGAAAATGATTGGCTGGAGGCTGTGTCAGAAGAGTTTCGAAAGCCTTATTACAGAAATTTGTATTCTTTTATAAAAGAAGAGTATGCAAACGTGACGATTTATCCTCCGGCAGACGATATTTTTAATGCCTTTCATTTTACGCCTTTAAGTAAAGTAAAAGTATTGCTTTTGGGGCAGGATCCTTATCATAATGTAAATCAGGCGCATGGACTTAGTTTTTCCGTATTGCCAAGCCAGAAAGAGATTCCGCCTTCTTTGCAAAATATTTATCAGGAGCTGCACGACGATCTTGGCTGTTATATACCGAATCATGGGTATCTGAAGAAATGGGCGGATCAGGGGGTTTTGTTGTTGAATACGGTTCTGACCGTCCGTGCGCATCAGGCAAATTCTCATCGGGGGAAAGGCTGGGAAGAGTTTACGGACGCCGTCATTCAGGCGGTAAACGCTTTGGATCGTCCGATTGTTTATCTGCTCTGGGGACGGCCGGCGCAAAATAAGGCGCCGATGCTGACAAATCCCAGACATTTGATTTTAAAAGCGCCGCATCCAAGTCCGTTGTCCGCTTACCGTGGCTTTTTTGGATGCAGGCATTTTAGCCAGGCAAATGAGTTTTTGAAAGAACATGGCATAGAACCGATTGACTGGCAGATTGAAGACATACCGCATGCATAATTTCAGAAAAAGTTGTACATAGCTAAGTAAAAAGAAGGTTTTCTGAAATGTATTATCAAATTTGCAAAGACAAAATTATACAAACAGATCGGAAGAGTTTTGAAGAGGGTTCCAATGGAATTGGAATTTTTGATGAAGAAGAGTGGAGCATGGAGCTGGAATTGAAAGAAGAGTTTTCTCTTGGACGAAAGGATGAGAGGATACTCTACTGCAAACTGGAAACCCATGCTTCTTATCTTTTTGGGATGTTTCATATTCCGGTAAAGAAAAAAGAAAGGCGAAGCTTTAATTTTGCGGTTTATATTTTAGAAGACAGGCTGATTTTTATTGAAGAAGATACGAAAGTTCGGGAAATGATTCAAAAGATTCAGGGCCGGACGGGCGGCGGCTCTTATGATATGGGTGAATTTCTGGCAGATTTTTTTATGGCGTTAATTGAAGAAGACATTTTATATCTGGCTTCTTTGGAGCGCGAAATTGCCGATATGGAAGAGACGGTGCTGCAGGGAGAAACCGAACATTTTCATTATCGCATGCTGGGCATAAAAAAAGAAATCTCCCGTTTGTACTGCTATTATTGTCAGATGACGGATGTGGGAGAAGTCCTTGCGGGCAGAAAAAACGCATGCGCCGGTTTTTCGGAACGGGTGGACCGTATGAAACAGGAAGCCCAGTCGCTGCGGGAATATGCGATGCAGGTACAGGATGTATATCAGTCGGAAATATCGATTCATCAGAATAATATTATGAAATTTTTAACCGTCGTAACGACAATTTTTCTTCCTTTAACATTAATTGCCGGATGGTATGGAATGAATTTTTATAATATGCCGGAATTAAGCTGGCAGTACGGCTATCCGGTGATTTCAGGCGTCAGCCTGTGCGTCATTGCGATATGCCTGTGGTTTTTTAAAAAGAAGAAATTTTTTTGAATAGCAGAACGGAGTGGCTGATAGATTGGAACGAAACAGTGAAAAATTAGAAAAAGCAAAATTAAAAAAGCAAAAAGCCGTAAAAAAACGGGAACAGAAGCTGGAAAAGCGCCGGTATAAA
>CATOKN010000308.1 GCA_951800425.1 uncultured Lachnospiraceae bacterium | reverse complement strand
TCGCAGCATACTGTTGTACGGTTTTAGCGTCCGGCTGTAAACAGAACGATTCCTTGCAGATTCCCCGGGGCGAAAGAACAAACGTCGCCGGGGAATTTTGCATTATTTATTTGCATTGTAATATTTTGAATTGCAAGAAAAGGGTGGCGGATATGACGGTAATTTTGTGCATAGATAATAACGGCGGCAGAATGTTTCACGGCAGACGGCAGAGCAGGGATGGCGCCGTGACGGAAAAAATACGGGAAATCTGCAAAGGAAAGAAGCTTTGGATGAACGCGTACAGCTGGAAGCTGTACGGAAATTTAGACGGCGTGGAAACGGTATCGGACGAGGAATTTCTCACAAAAGCGCGGTGGGAAGACTACTGCCTGTCAGAATCGGACCGATTATCGTCGGCGTCAGATAAAATCCATGCCGTCATTTTATTTTGCTGGAACCGGCGCTATCCCTCGGACGTTAGTCTGGATCTGGATTTGGAACAATGGGAAAAAACAATGGTTCTGGAATTTCCGGGGACTTCCCATGAAAGCATTAAGATGGAATATTACAAAAGAAGTGGAGTGTTGTCATGAAGAAAAACATAAAAAAATATCTGATTTCCATATGGGCCATTTTCTGTTTTACGATTGCGCTTTCGGCATGCAGCATAGAAAGGGGAGCGAAAGAGCAGTCGTATGCACTTTCGGACATACCGGAGTACAGCGGAGAGCCTTACGTTGTCATTCATGAAAACCAGCCGGATTTTACGAAAGAAGATAGGACGGAGACATCTTTTGAAACGTATGCAGATCTGGACGCGCTTGGAAGATGCCAGGCGGCTTTTGCAAACGTCGGAACAGATTTGATGCCGACAAAGGAGCGCGGAAATATCGGAAAAGTCAAGCCGACCGGATGGCATACCGTAAAATATGACGTTGTGGACGGCAAATACCTCTATAACCGCTGTCATCTGATTGGCTATCAGCTTACGGCGGAAAACGCAAATGAGAAAAATCTCATAACCGGAACGCGCTATATGAATGTAGAGGGGATGCTCCCGTTTGAAAATATGGTCGCAGATTACGTCAGAGAAACAAACGACCATGTGCTGTACCGCGTAACGCCTGTTTTTGAGGGGGATAATCTGCTGGCGGACGGCGTGCAGATGGAAGCGTATTCTGTGGAGGACGATGGAGAGAGCATTTGTTTTAACGTCTTTGTTTACAATGTGCAGCCGGGCGTTTGGATTGATTATGCGACCGGAGAAAGCGGCCTGGGGGAAGCTTTGGAGGAGGACGCAAATGAGGGTGTAAATGAGGACGTAAATGAGGGCGAAACAGAAATCCGGGGAAATCAGAGGTCGAAAATTTATCATTGTCCCGGCCAGGCGGCTTACGACGAAATGGAAGATTCCAAAAATCTTGTGATTTTCCATTCCGAGCAGGAAGCGATTGAAGCGGGGTACCGAAAAGCGAAAAGATAGAGAGATTTTCAGAAGAAATAGAAAAGACGCGCCGCGTTGCCCGGCTGTTATTGCGCGGGCAATGCGGCGCGAAAAAGTTTTGAGGAAAGCAGTTAATAGCCCAGCTCTTCGCCGACCAGAATGACTTTTATGCGGTCTGCCGTTCTGCTTCGCCGGGTAATGACAATCTGGCTGCAGATGCAGTTCTCCGTAAGGCAGTCCGCGCATGATCCGGTTGCGGCGCACGGCGTTTCAAGGCCCAGCCGGATGCAGTTGGGCGGCGTCGCGGTATTTCGGACGCGGCGAATTGCGTCGTCAACCGTTGGAACGACTTTGTTCATGCCAACAATCATAACGACCTGCCTTGGGCCGTAAATCAGCGCGGCGACCCTGTTTCCGTTTCCGTCAATGTTGACAAGCTGTCCGTCGGACGTTATGGCGTTCGTACTCATAAAATAGGTGTCCGCGTCAAAAGCGTTAAGGTAGACCTGCCTGACTTCTTCCGGCGTTTTGGCTTGGTTTCGGTCAATCAGCGTAAGGTCCGTTCTTGCTTTAAGCGCATCCATAACGCCGGATTCCAAAAGAGACATGGAGCCGCCGAAGCAGACGGTCGTATTGGACGCGGTAAGAGACATCGCCGTGGCTACGGCTTCTTGTCTGGTTGGGCAGTAATATCCTTTCATCTGGCGTTTTTCCAGATGTTTGAGGATGGAAGCTGCCTGTTTTTCGTAGAAAATCTGTTTTGGGTTCATAAAAATCCTCCTTTTATTTTGTTGTTATCGAATGAGCCAACTATAATCCTTACGGCAATCTAAAATATAGTCGATATACACCGTATCGTCCTGGATTTGATAGAGAATAAGATACTGCTTTTCAATAAACATCCTGTGATATTTATTTGGTGTAATATATAGTGCCTCAAAAAACGGAAAGCGCTGCGGCATCTGGCAGAGGGAACGCATAGCGGTTATAAGTTTCAATATCCATAACGACTAAATCTCCCTTGCCGTTTTTGGTAAGGAAAACCGGCTCTGCGGTCTTTCTGCACATATCGGCAATCTCGTTGTAATTCTGGCGGATTACTGCGGATGGACGAATAT
>CATOKN010000307.1 GCA_951800425.1 uncultured Lachnospiraceae bacterium | reverse complement strand
CCCGGCTTTGAAGTCAGCAGCGTATTTAAAAAGGATCCGTCTTCATGCATCCACGCAAGCAGCTCCTTTGCACATCCTTTGCGTTCTCTGGCAATCCGGATATTTAGAAACCGGATATTTGTCATACGGACGACTTTTCCCTGCTCTATACGTACTTGTCCGGCAAAACCGACCCGGTTTCCTCCCTCTATCGTCAGATACCCCTGCCGGATTTCCTCCTCGTATGCATAGATGGAATAATCGCTGACAAATGTCAGCATTTCTTCAATGTCTTCTGCCGTAACGCTTTGCGAAAGCCAAACGGATTTTTCTGCGCAGCGTATCTCAGGCGGTTGTCCGACACGAATCCGAATTTCTTCTATATCATTCCTGTTTCGAAATTCCCGCTTCATAACATCCCTCAGACGAATCGGCAGAATATGTAATATTTCCTGTTTCATCTTATCTCAGCTCCTAGTCTAATATATGACTTGTCTTATAAATTATTACAACAAAAAAGAAGAAGTTCGTATGAACTTCTTCTTAATCGCTATTCTTAGTTATATTTACGTTTTCTTGCTGCTTCTGACTTTTTCTTGCGTCTTACACTTGGCTTTTCGTAATGCTCTCTTTTACGAATCTCCTGCTGGATTCCAGCTTTTGCACAGTTTCGCTTGAATCTGCGTAAAGCGCTGTCCAAAGTCTCGTTTTCTTTTACGATCACATTTGACATAGACTCACACCTAACCTCCCTCCAGTTGCGTATTGTGCATATCAACTGTCTGGGTAATTTTATTGCACTAATAGGTATTATAGCATAATTTTTCCATTCGTCAACTGTTTTTTATGTAAATCTTACATAAATCTAATATAATCTTACTGAAATCATTTCCTGATAATTATTTTATGCTTTTACTTAACTTGCGGTATGAATCAAATAACATGCATTCCTCCTCATATTCTACAATGCCTGTTTCAACTCTCTGCAGTACTTTTTTGCCTCCTCTGCGCTGTAATCGCTGTCCTGCAAAAACTTTACAAAATGGCTTCCCACGATTACGCCGTCAATCATATTTCGCATCGGCGCAACGTCCTTTGGCGTTGGGCTTTCAAATCCCATAAAAACCGGAAGATCCGAAGCTTCTTTTACTTCTCTGAGATAGGAAAGGACTTCCCTGTGACATGTATTCTCCTGTCCGGCAGCTCCCATTGAGGAAACACAGGAAACAAATCCTCTCGCTCCTTTTAAAATCGCAGGAAGCCTCTTTTTGGATGCAGGAGATACCATCTGAATCAGAATTGCCCCCGCTTCTTTCTGCAAAGCATCCTGTAATTCTTCCTGTTCCTCCAAGGGAAGGTCCGGAACAATCAGTCCGTCTACGCCGGTCTCCCTGCACATTTTTGCAAACTCACCCAGGCCGTAGTGCAGAATCGTATTGTAATACATCATAAATACAACCGGAATTTCCATACTTTCCTTTCGCAGCTCTTTCCTCATCTGAAATACATTCTGTAAACTTGTTCCAAGACAGATAGACTGATATGACGCATCCTGAATCACCGGCCCGTCAGCCACCGGATCTGAAAATGGAATTCCAAGCTCCACCACATCGACACCCGCTTCCTCCTGCGCTCTTAACAGCTCTTTTGTCCTGTTCAAATCCGGCAGTCCCGCCACCATATACGTCACAAACGCTTTTTCTTTCTTTTCTTTTAACAACGCCATCTTTGCTTCAATTCGGTTCATGCAATCTCCCTCTTTTCTAATTCAAATATTCTTTTCCGGCAAGATAATCCGCAATCGTATGCACGTCTTTGTCTCCCCGCCCGGACAAGCATACAATCATACTCTGCTCCATTGTCATTGTTTTTGCTTTCTTCATTGCATATGCAATCGCATGCGCGCTCTCTATGGCCGGGATAATTCCCTCCAGCCTGCAAAGCTCCATTAACGCCTCCATGGCCTGCGCATCGGTAACGGACACATATTCGGCGCGCTTTCTGTCTTTTAAATACGCATGTTCCGGCCCTACGCCCGGATAGTCCAATCCTGCAGAAATCGAATGCGCCAGTTTGATATTCCCATTTTCATCCTGCAAAAGATAAGATTTCATTCCATGAAGCACGCCCACCGTGCCTTCTGCCATTGCCGCGGCATGTTCTCCCGTCTCAATCCCGCGTCCCGCGGCTTCCACGCCAATCAGCTCTACTCCTTTTTCTTCGATAAAATCCGCAAACATTCCAATGGAATTCGAACCGCCTCCCACACAGGCCATCACCACATCCGGAAGTCTGCCCTCTGCGTCCAGAAACTGCTTTTTTGCCTCCCTGCTGATGACGCTTTGAAATTCCTTTACCATTTTGGGATAAGGATAGGGGCCAACGGCAGACCCAATCACATAAAACGTATCTTCCGCCGTCTTTGCCCAGGTCCGGATTGCCTCGTTTGTCGCATCCTTTAACGTGTTGCTGCCGGAACAAACACAGACAACCTTTGCTCCAAGCAATTCCATCCGCATGACGTTTAACGCCTGACGTTTCATATCTTCCTTTCCCATAAACACCGTACATTCCATATCA
>CATOKN010000306.1 GCA_951800425.1 uncultured Lachnospiraceae bacterium | reverse complement strand
CGGTTTACGTAGGAGATATTCAGGGAGACTACAATGCAAGCAAAGAGGCGGGCGCGGATGTTGTGCATGCGGCGTATGGCTTTGGGCATATAAAAGAACGCGTTCCCGCAGTGTCTGCATTTGCAAAATTGCCGGAAGTATTAAAAGGGATTTTTGAGGGTGAAATGGCATAAAGAAAGAAATTTTCGATTTTTTGAAATTTTTTAAAAAATATGTTGACAAAATACAATTTATCCTGTATTATATGTATTGTGCTTGAGAGATATAGAAAAGAAGCACAATACAATATAAATGCGATAGTGGCGTAGTTGGTAACGCGCGACCTTGCCAAGGTCGAGACCGCGGGTTCGAGCCCCGTCTATCGCTCTTAGGTTGAGAACCGCAACCCCTTGATTTTAGAGGGTTTGCGGATTTCTTTTTTTCTCTGAATTGGGTGATTCTGATTAAATTTTGATTAAATTTTAGAACGAAAATTTCCTCTGGTTTAAGACCTGCATAGCGTCTTTTAAGTCTGCGCCTGTATAGTAATTTCTTTTTGCCACTTCCGGCGAGTTGCCGAAGAGCTGTGAAGCCATGATGATATTTCCTCCGGTGGCGTTGACGACATCAGTAATCGCGTTGCGCCGGAATGAATGCGTTCCCTTGATAAGTTCTCTGCTTATTTCTATACCCAGATTTTTGCACATACGGCGGTAAAAGTTGTAAACCGTATTATTCGTGATGATTCCGTTTTCATTGTCGGCTGGGAACAGATACTGGCTGCCCGAATAGTATTTTGCATGGGCGTTTTTGAGCCTTGTTAAAAAATCGTCTAAGTCGTCCGTAATGGGGAATCGCCTGTCTTTGTATGTTTTCGTGTGGTGTACCACAACGAAGCGTTCTTTTTTATTTTCACCATGCTTTTTTACGGTAATCTGTTCTTTGGAAATGCAGATGTAGGAATTTTTTATATCTGACCAGCACAGGGGCGGTATTTCTCCGCGGCGCAGTCCCATGATGATTTGCATTTCGAGCGCGTATGCAGGGAGATATTTTGGTTTTTTCTCCTGATAAGCGTGCAGGTATTCTATGATTCGTTTCAGGTCATTGTCAGAATGACAGCGGTTTTCAATCGGGATTTCCTTTATCAGCATTCCGTCGTATTTCTGGAAACTGACACGGAGATAGACGTTGTCTGTAACCCAGTATTCCTCAAACGCCAGCGCGAATACGGAACGCAGTATGCTTTTCATGGACGCAAGCCCTTTTTTCCTTAAGTCGTATCGGGAAAGATTCATATAGACGACGTTTTCTATGTCTTTTTTCGTAATGTCGTCTATGTATTTTCTTTCAAATTCCGTATCGGAGAAAAAGCGTCTGTATTCTGAATAGTTCCTGCCAATGGTATTTTGGACGCTCATCAGTTTTTCTTTGTCTTTGATGTATTTGGTTTTTTCTTTCTGTACGATTTCAAACACATCGCAAAAAGTTTTTCTGGCAGTTCCTATGATTCCTTTTTCAAACTGATAAATTTTGTCTTTTAAATCCTCGATTGACTTTGCGGAAATGGTGGTTCTGCCGTTTTTCTTTGTCGGGGCTGAAATATTAACTCTGTAATAACCGTCCTTTCCTGCTTTTTTAGGGAGTGTGTATTGTTTTGTGATTTCTTCTTTTTCCAGTTGCATATATAGTTTTCGGACACCCTCTAAATCTAAATTATCATAGGAAAGGTTATTTATCAATTGATTTTCTTTCATTTTACAGTTTTTCATGTTTCTATGTTTAGATTTTTATTCAGACGGATTGTAAAACGGTGTTTCTGTCGTGTCAATGGCATAAAACGATTCTTCTCTGCGGAAATATTTTTCCACGGAATCATATGTGATGATTTCATCTTTGCTTTTGTAATGTATGATTTTTTGTATTCTCCGAAGAAATGCCTCCCATGTATCGGGAGATTCTTTTTGTATGGACGGATACTGTTCGGAAAGAGGGACATTGCTGATAATATAACAATAAAGGTAAGTCGCCATTTTATTTCGGTATCTTGCTTTCAGTTCGCAGGGATAGCCGTCAAGATAGTTGAGCATGTCCTGTATCCGCAGGGAACTTCGGATGATGATATGACAAAAGGACGTAAAGCCAAGTGATTTTTTTCGGCATCCATAGGGGATGCCGTTTTTGCTTTATTGAATAGCCCCGACAAATTTGTAGTAGATGGTAATGCGCTTTTCCTTACCCTTGCGGCAACGCCCCATACCCGGTGTTTCGTCAATCGTAATCCGGTCAATCAGTTCGTGAAGCATGAAGCGGTCGAGTTTTTCAAAGCTGGTGTATTTCCGGATCAGGGCGGCGAAGCGGTCAATATCGTCCTTGGTATCCCGAACCTTTTCCAGCGACTTTTCCATCTCGGCAATGTTCGCTTTCAGTGTTGCCCGCTCTGTATCATAGTCTGCAATAAACATGGTAAAGATGTGGTCGGGCAGCTTGCCGCTCATATTGTCCTCGTAGGTGCGTTTCAGCTTCACATCCAGGTCGGCCAGCCGCTTCTTTGCCGATGCAAGGTCGCGTTTCATCGTTGCGG
>CATOKN010000305.1 GCA_951800425.1 uncultured Lachnospiraceae bacterium | reverse complement strand
GGATGATACGTCCTCATAAAAGGAAGCGCATATACAGAATCCATTTCATTTTGAGATAAAGGAACCGCCGGAGGATTTTGCACCACAAAAAGCTTCTCATCATACGTTTCAAACAGACGCTTTCCATGAAACGGATCGGTATTGCAATACTGCGTATAAAAGCTTTCTGCATACGATTTTTTATGGCTTTTGACGATTTCAAAAGCCGGAAGCTCAATCGCGTCATATATGTCTTCCCGGTTTCTTGTCTTATAAACGGTTCCATTTACAAACGTCACATCTTTTACGGCAATGCCGCTCTCTAACGCTTCTGCAATTTCGATTATGCTGCGCTCTCCCATCCCATAGGAAATCAGATCCGCGCCAGAATCCAAAAGGATGGAACGGCGGATTTTGTCCGACCAATAATCATAATGGGAAAGCCGTCTCAGACTTGCTTCTATTCCTCCGATTACAATTGGCGTATGTTTATATTTTTTACGAATCAGATTACAATAAACAACCGTAGCATAGTCCGGACGCAGTCCCATCTTTCCGCCCGGAGAAAATGCGTCTGCTTCGCGCCGCCTTTTGGATACGGAATAATGATTTACCATGGAATCCATATTTCCGGCTGTCACAAGAAACGCAAGACGCGGCTCGCCAAACGCGTCTATGCTTTCTTCGTCTTTCCAGCCCGGCTGAGAAATTATCCCTACGGAAAATCCATGCGCTTCCAATAACCGGGAAATTATCGCGTGTCCAAAAGAGGGGTGATCCACGTAGGCGTCTCCAATGACATAAACAAAATCCGGCTGTTGAATCCCCCGTTCCAGCATCTCTTCCCGGGTAATGGGTAAAAATTTTTTTTGCATATTGATTTACCAGTCTTTCACGAGATCATGATATGTTTCTATATAATAATCGCTGATTTCCTTTTTCTTTTCCCGCTGTTTTGCGGAAAAGAAATCCTCCACGGCGCAAACTTTCATTCCTGCATTTTTCCCCGCTTCAATTCCTTTTACAATATCTTCAAATACAAGGCATTCTTCCGGAGCAACGCCTAGCTGTCTGGCGGCTTCCAGATAAACGTCCGGCGCAGGTTTTCCCTTTTTTACAGAACAAGCTGTCACAATACAGGACATATATTCGTCAAAGTGATAGGCGTCATTGACGGCCCGGATTAATTCCTCCGAGTTGCTGGTGGCAATCCCCATCTTGATGCCTCTGTTTTTTAAACCATCTAAAAATTTCAATACGCCGGGCTTCGGCTGTATCTCACAGCGGTATTTCTGCTCTGCCATCTGATTCCAGATAGCCTTTAATTCTTCTACGGATTCTTCCAATTGATAATATTCTTTGCAAAAAACCGCCGTCTCCGTAAAGCTCATGCCTTCAATTTTTTCCTGCAAATCATCCTCATATTCAATTCCTCTGGCGCTGAGAAATTCAATATCAATGTCTTTCCATAGCCCCATGGAATCTACAAGCGTTCCGTCTAAATCAAATATGACTGCTTTTATCTGGTTTAACATCTGTAATTCTCCTGCTGTTTCCTGTTGTTCTGATTTTCACTTTAGTATTGTACCGTATTTCTCCCTCTGATTCAATCCCTTTCCAATTTGATTTTCCAAAACAAAATCCGGGGTAATTGCGCAGCGTATCACTGCGCAATTACCCCGATTGTTTTCCTTAGAATTTCTGTATTCTTTTGCAAAAATCCTACAGTCCTTTTTTAATTCCTGCTTTCTTTATCTGATTTTTCAGTTTCTTATTCTTCTTTAAGCTCTTCGGAAGCTTCACTTTAATCTTTTTGGAAGTCCCTTTAAAAGCTTTGGACCCAATTTTTTTCAGTTTCGATTTATTCTTAATCGTCACTGTCGCAAGCTTTTTACATCCGTAAAACGCTTTTTTTCCAATGGTAGTCACATTGACTCCAATTGTCACGCTGCTCATTTTCTTATTGCAGCCTTTAAACGCGTTTGCGCCAATTTCAACAACTTTGTATTTCTGGCCGTCTGCTGCCGTAACCGTATCAATGGTAACTTTTTTGGCGTCTTTTCCTTTTACCAGTTTTACTGTTTTAGCAGAGGCGCTGATCACTTTATATTTGACATCTCCTACGCTAAAATCAGAGCCGTCCTTCAACTGATTATCTGGATTTGGCGTTGGATTCTGGTTGGATGGATTCTGGGACGAACCCGTATCCTTTATAAGCTGTTTGCCTTTCAATGCTGTCAAAGTTTTTGCAAGTTCTTCAACGGTTGCATTTTCATTTGAAAGAACTTCTTTTGCGTCGGCAACTGCTTTCTTCAACGCTTCTACAGAGGCCTTTGTATAGCCGGCGGTGTTTTTCAGAAGAGCTTCCGCAGCAGTGATTGCAGTGGAAAGTTCTGTCTTTGCAGCAGATATTTTTGTAACAAATTTGAAATTCTTTAATGCAGATCTGACTCCTTCCAAATCCGCCTCTGTCGACTGATTATTTTTAACAACATCCTTTGCATTTTTAAGAATCGCTTCAAACTCCGCTACGGAACCTTCTGTAAAATCGTCTCTGCTGTCTGCGAGCAAATCTTCCGCATCTTTAAT
>CATOKN010000304.1 GCA_951800425.1 uncultured Lachnospiraceae bacterium | reverse complement strand
CTATATCGTAATGTCCCTGTCAGAAAATCCGGGACTGGAGCAGATGACAGGTTCAAAAATTCTTGCCTCGTTCATGACGTTTGGCTGTGACGTCATTGCGTTGTTTGCTCTGATTTTTCTGTTTTATACAAACAGCTTTCTTATTAAAAGGAGAAAAAAGGAATTTGCCGTCTTTCGCATCCTTGGCATGGAAAAAAAGCATCTGGCTGTCACGTTCGCCTGGGAAACTGTTTATGTTGCATGCATCAGTCTCTCCGCCGGCATTTTGCTCGGAATCGCTTTTGATAAAGCAATGTTTTTATTGATTGCGAAAATTGTGGACGCAAAAGCCCCTCTTGGATTCTTTTTGTCCCTGCGGGCGGTTTTCGTTACAATTTTGCTTTTCTGCCTGATTTTTCTTTGCATATTCCTCTATTCTGTTTGGCAGATCAAGTCATCCAGCCCGATGAATTTGCTGCGGGATAGCAGCGCGGGAGAAAAAGAACCGAAGACAAAACGGATTCTGGCCGTATTGGGCGTACTTTGCGTTGGATGCGGGTATTATATTTCCATTACTACCGAAAACCCAATTACCTCTATTCCCATGTTTTTCATCGCAGTTTTGCTCGTCATTTTCGGCACCTATCTGCTTTTTACCGCCGGAAGCGTCGCCCTTTTGAAAATTCTGCGGAAAAATAAGCGGTATTACTATCAGACCAGACACTTTACCAGCGTTTCCGGTTTGATTTACCGAATGAAGCAAAACGCGGTAGGCCTTGCAAACATTTGCATTTTATCTACGATGGTTTTGGTTATGGTTTCCTCGACAAGCTCATTGATGATTGGCATGGAAGATATATTAGAGACCCGCTATCCCAATGATTTTACCATATATGCCCATTCAGACAATCAAAAAGCGTCAAACGTCCAAAAATCATTTGACGAAGTCCGCGGTCTGCTTCACGAAAGCGGCATACCGGTGGACAAAGAAATCGAATACTCGTACTTTTCCACTCCTGCAATCCAAAACGGAAATTCCTTTGACATAACAGATTTTGACTCTTTGGGGTCGGATTCTTCGCTTACCGACCTGATCTTTATCCCTCTTTCCGATTACAATCGCTGCATGGGAACAAACAAGACGCTTAAGGAGGGCGAAAGTCTGATTTATACGAATCGCTTTTTCGACTATTCTGATTCCAGTCTGCATATTATGGATGAAACCTATGTAATCAAAGAGAAACTGGATGACTTTATGGGAAACGGAGAATTTGCTTCTTCCATCGTCAAAACCTTATTTCTTGTCGTTCCGGATGAAACAGAATTACTCAAAAAGGAGGCCGATTCTTTAGAATATTATTTCGGATTTGACACAAACATTGAGGAAGACGAGACAAAACATCTGTTCGACGTTTTGCGAAAGCAGTTTTCCAATCGCGACTTTACAATAGAAGCAAAACAGATTGCAAGAATAAATTTTCTGGAAATTTACGGCGGCTTATTTTTCATCGGAATCTTTTTGGGAATCCTATTTTCGGTAGCTACCGTACTAATCATTTACTATAAACAGATTTCAGAAGGATATGACGATAAGGAACGGTTTGAAATTATGCAGAAAGTCGGCATGAATCACCGCGAAGTAAAATACGCCATCCGTTCTCAGGTTTTAATCGTATTTTTCCTGCCGCTGATTATTGCCGGAATTCATATGGCAGCAGCATTTCCTTTAGTTTCCAGAATGCTTGCTCTTTTCAATCTGGGCAATATATGGCTGTATATTGCCTGTACGGGGATTTGCTTTCTGGCATTTGCCGTCATGTATATGTCGATTTATTTTCTGACGGCAAAAACCTATTACCGCATTGTCCGAAGATAATTGCCAGGCAAAAATTTAACTGCTGTAATTTTCTAAAAAGCCAAACAGTGTTTCTTCATCGGGAATGCAGTAGCCGTGCCGTATTTTTTGCCGCAGAGAATCTTCCAGATCCGAATATCGGATGTCCGTATATTCATAAACCGTTACTTTATCCGCAAAATATACAGTCAGATAATCTGCTTCTTCTACGATCACAAATTTATAATCCAGAGGGCGGCTGACCGGAACGGCTGGGATTTCAGTCGTTTCGGTTTCCTGCTCAATTCTTGTGATTTGTTCCGTTTCTTTAACCGGCAAAGGTTCTTTTGTGCTTTTAAAATTTAAAATCTGATAACATCCAATCAAAAATAATACCGTAAGAATAAAAAAAATGCGAATACTGTTGGTTTTATTCATTCTCATCACCAGTCACAGTATTTGCATTTTTTTCAAATATATTCCTTTTTCTGTAAAATTACGTTTCGGTTAGTTTCTGGAAGCCTCAAAATCCGCTTCGCTGGCATAAACGCCAATTTTATCTTCCGCATCGTTTAAAATGATACAGATGCAGGTCTTGCCCGGATTTAATTTGATTTCATTTCCATCGGCGTCATAGTATCTGCAAACGCCGTCTTCCACTTCTTTTACCCATGCAATGTCAATCGCCTTGCCGTTTGAGATGTATTTTCCGGGAGCCCCGTAAGAAGCGGTCTTTACATCCAGATATTTGCCATCCGGCTCTACTTTGTAGTCGCAGA
>CATOKN010000303.1 GCA_951800425.1 uncultured Lachnospiraceae bacterium | reverse complement strand
GACCAACGCGGATCTTGGGCAGGTATTATTAGTCGGAGGTTCTACGCGTATTCCGGCGGTACAGGATAAAGTAAAACAGCTGACGGGCAAAGAGCCAAGCAAGACTTTAAATCCGGATGAATGCGTGGCCATCGGCGCTTCCGTACAGGGCGGTAAATTAGCCGGAGACGCGGGCGCAGGAGACATCCTTTTGCTGGACGTTACGCCTTTATCACTTTCTATCGAGACGATGGGCGGCGTTGCCACAAGGTTAATTGAAAGAAATACGACGATTCCGACGAAGAAGAGCCAGGTATTCTCTACGGCGGCAGACAATCAGACGGCTGTTGACATCAACGTCGTACAGGGAGAGCGTCAGTTTGCAAGAGACAACAAATCACTGGGACAGTTCCGTCTGGATGGAATTCCTCCGGCACGCAGAGGCGTTCCTCAGATTGAAGTTACCTTTGACATTGATGCGAACGGCATCGTAAACGTATCTGCAAAAGACCTTGGTACAGGAAAAGAGCAGCACATTACAATTACGGCCGGCTCAAATATGTCAGATTCCGATATTGAAAAGGCAGTCAAAGAAGCAAAAGAATTTGAAGCGCAGGATAAGAAGCGGAAAGAAGCGATTGATGCAAGAAACGATGCGGATTCTTTTGTATTCCAGACGGAAAAAGCGTTGGAAGAGGTTGGAGCGACATTGGACGCTGCGGATAAGTCCGAAGTAGAAGCGGATATTGCTTCTGTAAAAGCTATTTTGGAAGCAAACCCGAATGCGGAAGATATGACAGAGTCGGCAGTAGGAGAATTAAAGGCGGCTCAGGAAAAACTGACGCAGAGCGCGCAGAAAGTATTTGCCAAGATGTATGAGCAGTCACAGGCGGCGCAGCAGACGGCAGGAGCCGGCCCGGATATGGGAGCGGCGGCAGGAAGCGCGCCGGAAGACGATGTGGTAGACGCAGACTTTAAAGAAGTATAGCAGACAGAAAAAAGGGTTTTAGAATCTTTCTAAAACCCTGATTTTCGAGAGGGATAGAGTATGGCAGATAAAAGAGATTATTACGAGGTATTGGGCGTTGATAAAAACGCAGACGAGGCAGCCTTAAAAAAAGCGTTTCGACAGCTTGCAAAAAAATATCATCCGGATATGAATCCGGGAGATAAAGATGCGGAGCAGAAATTTAAGGAAGTGCAGGAAGCCTACGCCGTATTGAGCGACGCGGATAAGCGGCGTCAGTACGATCAGTTCGGTCATGCCGCGTTTGACGGCTCTGGCGGCGCGGGAGGATTTGACTTTTCCGGCATGGACATGGGAGATATTTTCGGCGATTTGTTTGGCGACTTTTTTGGAGGAGGCAGACGGAGCGCGGATAACGGTCCGAGAAAAGGCGCAAGTCTTCGGGCAAGCGTAAGAATTACATTTGACGAATCTATTTCCGGCTGTGAAAAGGAACTGGAAATTGTTTTAAAAGACGAATGCAAAACCTGTCATGGCACCGGCGCAAAGCCAGGCACCAATCCGGAAACCTGTCAAAGATGCGGCGGCAAGGGAAAAGTGACGTATACCCAGCAGTCTTTATTTGGCATGGTACAAAACGTGCAGACTTGTCCGGAATGCCGCGGATCCGGAAAAATCATCAAAGAAAAATGTTCCGATTGCCGAGGCAGCGGTTATATCGCTTCCAAAAAAAGAATCAAAGTATCGATTCCGCCCGGAATTGACAATGGGCAGAGCGTACGGCTTCGCGACAAAGGAGAACCCGGCAGAAACGGCGGCCCAAGGGGCGATTTGTTAGTGGAGGTTTTCGTTTCCAGACATCCGATTTTCCAGAGACAGGATATGGACATTTATTCGACGGCTCCCATTACTTATGCACAGGCGGCGCTGGGCGGGGAAGTACGCATCAATACCGTAGACGGCGACGTGCTTTATGAAGTAAAGCCTGGGACGCAGACAGATACAAGAATTCGACTGAAAGGAAAGGGCGTGCCGTCTCTTCGAAATAAATCGGTGCGGGGAGACCATTACGTTACGCTTGTCGTTCAGGTGCCTACAGGTTTGAATGAAGCGGCAAAAGACGCGCTGCGCAAATTTGACGCTGAGACGTCAAATTCTCTGAACGCAGAAAAGAAAGGGGCCGCAAAGCCCAGAAAGAAAAGCTTTAAAGAGAAAATCAAAGAGTCACTGGAAGATTTATAAATTGACATGGTACTATTTTCCTATTGTTGACGATTCCTGTATGTTGTATTCTAATTTCAAATGATGACGGATGGAATGCCATATCTTGTGAGATATAGTTTAGATATAGTGGGAAAGGAAACAAAATATGGATCGTGCGCACGCGACGAAAGATGATGTTGTGAATTTCATTTCAGACTGGCGGTTTCAGAAGAAAATCGTGGAAAACAATTCCGGCGAGCGGCGGTATTCAGAAGAGCGTGCAGAATTAAGGCGCCAGCAGCAGCAACTGGAATATGAGCGAGAGGAATTTCTAAGAGCCAAGGCGTTTGAAGAAAAGCGCATGGAGAAAGAAAAGCGCATATTTGATATGGAATGGCAGATGCTGGAGGAAGGATGGCGAAGCCTTGCCGCCGAACGAGAGCAGCTCGATCGTTTCCAGACCGGAGACGACGGCAG